>CAYVFW010000013.1:0-35208 GCA_964450325.1 uncultured Phycisphaeraceae bacterium
GGGTTGAATTAATATATGGTACCGCAGCGCGGGGCAATCAGTGGTGGGGCGCTTTCCGCTTATATCGCGGGCCTGTGCGGCGAGCTGGGTTTCGCGGCGGTGGGCTTTGCCCCCTCTACACCCTCGCGTTACGGCCCGTACTTTCGTTCGTGGCTCGCGGCGGGGATGCACGGCGAGATGGAGTACCTCGCGCGAGATGTAACATTACGTGAAGAGCCGGGATCGATCATGCCGGGGGTGCGCAGCTTCATGGTTGTCGCGGATCAGTACGCGCCGCGCGGTAGCCAGTTGCCAAGCCGGCTGCACGAGCAGCCGCCGATGGGCAGAATCGCACGCTATGCCCACGGACGTAACTATCACGAGGTGATGAAGCGGCGTCTGCACAAGCTCGCGGATCGGCTGCGAGAGGAGGTTCCCGGGAGCGACTTTCGCACGTGCGTAGATACCGCGCCGATCTTTGAGCGGGAGCTTGCCGCGCTTGCCGGCATGGGTTGGCAGGCCAAGAACACGATGATGATCCACCCGCGCCTTGGAAGTTATATTTTGTTGGGCGTTGTCGCGACCACGCTCGAGCTTCCCGCGCTTGAGTCTCAGCAGGTAGAAGTAGACCGGTGCGGGACGTGTACCCGGTGCATTGATGCGTGCCCGACCGCCGCCATCAGTCCCTACCGGGTGGATGCGTCCCGCTGCATCTCATATCTTACGATCGAGCACGCCGGGCCGATTGATCCTTCTTTTCACGCCGCGATGGGGGATTGGGTGTACGGATGCGACATCTGCCAGGAGGTCTGCCCGCACAACTCGCCCCGCCCCGATGAGTCGCCACTTACGTTGCTGGAAGCGTACCAGCCCAGGAACCAGTATCTTAACTTAATAGAGGTGCTGGCATGGACAGCGCGCGAGCGTGAGGAGGCGTTCAAGGTCTCGGCGATGAAGCGGGCAACGCTGGAGCAGATGAAGCGTAATGCAGAGATCGCCCAGAGGAACGCCCGTACTTGAGCGATGCGTGAATGTGCAACCACACGAGGGTGGCGATTGCTAGGCTGCTCTCACCGCCGCGAGACATTCTCGCATTGTACACTCAATCCATCTTCGAAGGAAGCTTGATTCGGCGTACCGGGCGGTGTTCCACGCACTCGCGATGCTGACCGCTATCTTCTGTACGTGCGTCAAATTAGCTTTCGCATAGCCCAGAGCATCCTCGCGAATTACTTTATCGTAATCGGAGCCGGTAGCTTTGATATGGGCGAACTGTTCTTCGAGGAGGCGGTTGCGTAGTGCATACTCCGCGACCACACCAACGTTCGCGGTGATGCCCGACTGAGATCCTTGGATTGTCGCAAGTGCTCGTTTGTAACGCTGGCTTGCTTGGAGGACCGCCGCGTACTCGGTGCGCATCATCACATATAATTTGAGCGAATTATCGACGAGCCCGGCGAATCGGAAACGCCATTCATTAAGCATTGCTTTCGCCTCTGCTTTTAGTTGCTCCTCCGTGACCGCTTCGCGCTTGAGACTAGCTGCTCGCTCGTCCATGGTTTCGTCGCCTGCCCAAAAGTCGGCGTGGATTAGCGTGCCATGAAGTTGGGTATCCCAGTGCTCCTGAAGCGCTTGGATACCCCAAGCGAACTTGGCGGTCTGTTTGCGCAGGTTTCCGGTGCTCGCGGCCGCCTTCAGTCCCGCCGCGTGCGCATTCACCGCGATACTAACTGAACCGGTTGCGTTCCCTACCGCAGCCAAAACCTCGATGTGCGTCTTGTGAAAACTGTAATAAGGGTGATCGGCCAGCGCCGAGCCGCCCACCTTGGTCACGATCTTCATCGTCACGTCCGCGGTGATCGTGATCATTTCGCCGATTCGCGTGGTTTCGTCGCAGACCGCCTTCAGCCGCTGGTAGAGCGCGGACATATCGTCCATCTGCTTGACGAAATCATGCTGGCGGGAGGTAGCAGAAATGGTTGAGATGTCAGACATGGCATTGGTCTCGAATTAGGATGAGCACGCTCGCGATGCATGCCCAGCGGTGAACGGCTTACCGAGGGATTGGAGCGACCACTGAAGATAGAAGCAGCCCGACCTGCCGTGCGCTCGCGTGCCCAGGAGGCGAACAGACTTGCGAGTGTAGCGGACGGTGGGCTGATGCGGACCGCCTCACGCCGATGAGGTTTGGGTAAACAACAGACTTGCCGCGGAAGAATCCTTCCGCGAAGCGGCTCAGATGCATCAGTCTCTGAAGAAGAAAGAAGACTCGAAGATCGCATTGCCGATGATGAACCTAGCGTGCTTACTCCGGGAGCGCGGCGACGAGCCGCAATCGCGGGCGCTGATGGAAGAGTTTGCGCCAGCACTCTCAGCGCAGGTCGTCGAGGGAGAGTTAACTCTCGCATGCGAAGGACCGCTTCGAGAGTTTGCCAGGAGCCTGTTCGATAGCAATGAATCCGAGCAGGCCTCAGCGTTAAAGGCGGCGGCCGATGGCCTGCGAGACCGCGTGACGGGCGGAGTTAGATCGTAACAGAGCCATGCGGCGGTTGATAGTTGCACAAGGAAGCAGCGTGGAGCGCATGAAAAAACCCCGGCGCGTGCCAGGGTTTTGCGAGGATTGCGTCATCCTAAGGATGCGGGTGGGGGTGGGGGTGGAGGCTTAACAGCCGCCCAAGGACCATTGACGAAAGAAGACTTCGACATCACTGCCGTCAACGCCCCCATCGAGATTGGTGTCGGCGGCATCCAAGCCTTGCGCCCACGTGAGGAAAAAGACTTCGACATCGGTGCCATCAACACCGCCATCGCCGTTAAAGTCTGCGAAGCAGGGCGCCGCCTCCCGGAGGTTTAGAACATAACCATCAAAGTCATTGTTGCCAGCGCCAAACTTCCCGTAACCGCAAATTACCAGGCCGTCGTCGGAGATTCCGACCGCGCGGGTGAGGGGAAACGTGCCGATGGCGGTGCCGAGGTTGAACGGCGCGCTGCTCGCCAAAGTCTTTAGGTTCCGCATTCCGTCGGCCTGAGTCCAGATAAAACCGACTAAACCCGCGGCGGTGTTTGAATAGCCGACGACCACGCTTCCATCGGAGGAGCAGTCGTACGCGCGACTTAAGACGAAACTACCGCCCAGGTTGCCCAGGTATTCGATCTGACCGTCAACCCAGCGGCAGGCAACGTTACGAACCGATGCGCCCACCAGGCGTTGCCCGTTGCCGACGATCACACGGCCGTCGCCGCTGACCCCAGCGACATCATAAAAGTTGTCCGCATTAAGGAACGTAGGGAGCAGGCTGAATACGCCGTTGTTCATAGTGCAGGGGACATAATCACCCAGAGCAGTGGTGGCTACTCCAGCGATTACGTTTCCGTCATCGCTGACACCGGTCGCGTAGATAAACGTAACTCCGTTGATACTAGAGAGAAGCGGGGTGAGCTCCCCGTCTACCCACTTGCAAGCAAGAATATCATTACCATTGGAAGTAAAAGATCCCACCAGCACGGAACCATCGGCGTTGGCGGCATTGACCGACGAGCCGAATAGACCGCCAGCAAAGGTTCCGCCCAATCCCACCGGGCTGTTTGAATTCGTCCAACTGCAAGCTTCGGCTCCGCTCGCGCCATTGCCCTGGCCAGCAATTACGTTTCCATCGCTATTGACGGCGAGAGCGTTGCCCGCAACGGTGCCGCCGGAAAGGTCGTTGATATCGATCAGAGCGCCGGCGATGAACTTAAACGCGCGTCCTTGCCCGCTGCCTACCAAGCTATAACCGACTGTGCAGAGGCCGTCGCCGGAAATTGCCTGAGCATAGGAAGTGACAGTGCCGCCAGGCAGATCGCCGGTGCGGGTGAATGAGTACTGGGCACTTACACTGCCAGCCAGGAGCGAGAGCGATCCGAGGCATGGAAACAAGAAGTGAGATAGCTGGCGCACGGGTATCAAGGTAATTTCTCCTACGTAAGGGGGTGACGGGTACTCTGATAATCATCATCAGGGGTCCGCGCCCGTGTCACTCTGCCTGAAACCGCTCAGTTTACCTAGTTTTTCCGGCCAACGTGGCACGTTTAAAAGCTATGGTTCGCTTAGCGGACAGGTTATCAAACTGGGGCCGGAAAGGATTATCTATCTGAAAGAAGAGCATTTTCCCAAGTGGATAGAATACTACAAGGCGCACGCCATGTCATGAAATACTAACCCACATCTAGGGGAATGTCTAGGTAGCGCGGCCTTCGAGCGCGGTAAGTCGCGATGCGGCCGGTTTACAGCGAGGTCTTCGCCATTATTGGACTTAGCCTTTCTGCTAAACCTTTCGTTGGTAACTAAAAGTACCCATCTAGAGTAGTGAAGGTTCCAGCGAGTTCACGCCGCGGCGATGGAGTCGATTCGGTATTTGGTGAAGGTTGGTGCTTCGATGCCGGTGACAACTTTCCAGAAGGGCTCCGCGTGGCCATCGTTATGCCAGGATTGAAACTGCGCCACCGGATCATCAGCGTAAATGTCGAGGATAGGGCCGCCAACATAGATGGCACGGTGGATCACCAGCAAGTCGTCGCTTACATATTCGGCTTCGGCGGCGACGCCCGAGATTGCATCTATGACCTGGCCGAAGAGAGATGGGTTAGCGCGGAGCAGCACATCGGCATCGTGCCAGATGTAATAGCGATACTTACTGGGGACCCGGCCGCGAAAGGAGGGACGAGTGCGCATTAAGTTGACGGCACCGCGCGACCCGTGAAGGCGGCGTTCAAGCGGGGGGCCGGGCAGGCATCGTTCAAGTTGATGGCAGAACGAATCGAGGCAGGTGATATGCTTGCCGTAGAAGACACAGACTTCGGTATCGCGCTGCGATGAAAGAAAGTGGGCCAACGAGACAGAGAACTGCGTTCGTAGTTCCGCGCTGTCAGCCCAGGCTGCCATGTGACTTTCGTCCAGCAGTTGGGCGGCATCAGCTTGCCAGTCGGTTGTTAATAATGGTACATCGAACTTGCGAGAAAGCGCACTCATAGCGTTCACGTGCTCTCGGCCTGAAAGCACGGCTCCGTCGATATTGTTCAGGGGCGGACCCTGAGCAACGTGATGAGATAACTCCCCTGCGAAGGCCTCCCGCACGGGAAGCCTTCCGATTTCCTACAAACCGCAAGTCCGACAGTACTATGCACGACGTTTAGCGTCTGTGCCAGCCCAAGAGGAAAAAAAAGCGTAGAAAGTGGGAATAAGTGACTTCGATGCATCGATTTTGTCAGCGGCTACCTCCGCCAGCGGGTGGTTGCTGGTGCCAAATCGGTGCGTCTGCGCGGTGCGGCTTGGCGCGCGGGTCAGAGGTTGAGGAAAATCTCTAGAAGGAGAGTCGCCTTGGCCGCGGTAAGCCCGGCTGGCAGTCGCGGTTTGAAGGGCTGATCGGTCAGGAGGCGGGCGGCAATGGCGGGGGGCATAATATTAGATTGATTGCTTGAGCCGGGGTGGATCGAAGTCTCTCAAAGGATTGTCGTCATGCGCAAAATAAACTTTTTGTTTGGAAGATCAGTGCAACGGAATCGTCGCGGGGTGGCGGTTACGAAGTTCCGCCCGATATGTACCCAGTTATTTATGGGCTGTTCAGTTATGTTTGGGCTGAGCGTTGTGTTGGGGGGGTGCATCGTCGGCGAGATCCGTGATTCATTGGTGCAGGTGAACCAGAAGCTGGGAGAAGTTGAAACGAGCCTAGGTCAGTTAGACACGACGAACCGAGAACTGGAGAAGAGTAATAGTAACGTAAATGAATCAACCGCGGGGGTGGAGCGGGTGAGCAGCGGATTGGTCCGCCTCGATTCCACCAACCTGCTGCTAGAAGGGGTGAACACCCGCCTCGCCGCGATGGGTGAATCGCTGGCGCGTGTGGATATTCACCTTTTATCGCTCCGGACCACGATGTCAAACATAGATGACGTAGTGCCGTTCGTGGAGTTTGCCAGCGACGCACCTCAAGAGGCCGCGACGTCAGTGGCTGAAGGCAAGGACATCCCAGTGACTGGCGCGGCGAGCGCGGAACCTGCCGCAGGCCAGGAGATAGCTAGCGCGCCCGATGCCGCGCCGACTGAGCCGGTAGTTAACAGGAACGCTGGTGAACCGGCACAAGCAAGCGGGAAGGCCAAGGGGGCGGGAGGTCAGGCTGCGGAAACGCGGCGTGATGCGGTTGTTGGAACCTGGGAGATGGTCTACCCCACGCGCGGCTCGGCGTGTGTTTTGTTGGCCGATGGACGTTACATCTTGTCTTCACTCGCCGATGGGGTATTTTCCAAGGGCGTTGAACGGGGGAAGTGGCAGCGCGGAGCGGATCGTGCCTCGATCGAGTTTGTGCGGGGATCGACCAACTCGGCCCAAGCTTTGCGAGCGAGAGTGCCCGAGCCGAGCGCGGGCTGGTCTATGCCAGTGATATCGCTTACGGGCCGAACGCTCACGGCCGAGTTGCGTGGCGACTTGGTGGTGTGGACGAGGCCGTGAGAGAGTTCGAGCGACTCTGAGCGCGCGTGGCGAGAAGCATCGGTTCATTTGGACGATCGACCCTGCCATCCCTGATCAGACGCGTTATCCCGCTCTGCGCTATTTGTCCGACCGACCCATTCTTATCGCTGTGGAACAGTGGCCCTCGCTCTTGCCAACCATTCGCAATGCCTCTTCATCTCTTCGAAGCCTTTGGTGTTGAACTTGAGTACATGGTTGTGAACCGGCAGACCCTGCGGGTGGCGCCGGTGGTTGACCGTCTCCTCAAGGGCGCGGCGACGTTGCGGTTCGCGACGCTTCCGGACGATGAGGACCTGGACCATCCCGGTAGCGTTGAGTTTGAAGATATTGCGTGGTCCAACGAACTCGCGCTGCATGTGTTGGAACTTAAGACCAACGGCCCCAGTCCGACGCTCGAAGGGCTGAGCACTAAGTTTCATCGTCATATTACGATGGCGAATGAGGTACTCGCGGGAATGAATGCGATGCTTCTGCCGGGCGGCATGCACCCGACGATGAACCCGGATGCGGAGATGAAGATTTGGCCGCACGGTTACAACGAGGTGTACGAGGCGTTTAACAGGATCTTTGATTGCAAGGGGCACGGGTGGGCAAACTTGCAGTCGGCCCATCTTAACTTACCGTTTGCTGATGATGCTGAGTTTGGGCGGTTGCACGCCGCGATCCGGGTTCTGCTACCGATTATGCCCGCTCTCTCGGCGGCGAGCCCGATGATGGATGGTAAGTTTACGGGAGTTTTGGACAATCGCCTGGAGGTGTACCGCCACAACGCGCGGCGGGTGCCCATCACCAGCGGGGGGGTCGTGCCCGAACCCGTGTTCACTCACGATGATTATCAACGGGTGATACTGGATTCAATTTACAAAGCCTTTGAACCGCTGGATCCAACCGGCGTGCTCCGCCACGAGTGGTGCAATAGCCGGGGTGCCATCGCGAGGTTTTCACGCAACGCAATTGAAATTCGGGTGTTGGATTGTCAGGAGTGCCCACGCGCTGACCTTGCGATTGTCGCGCTCGTCACCGCGGCGATTCGGGGGCTGGTCGCGGGCCGCTTTGCCGACCTAAGCACGCTCGAAGGCTGGGAGGTGGTGCCACTTCAGCAACTGTTTGTTTCGGTCATCCGTGACGCTGAGCAGACGGTCATCGTCGACGCGGCGTTCTTGCGGATGTTCGGCGTGAAAGAGCAGAACGTAACCGCAGCGGAGTTGTGGATGCACATTCGTTCGGTCTGCCACGACTTTGTCGCTGCGGAGCACCGCACGACCCTGGACTTTATTCTCTCCCGCGGAACGTTGGCGCGTCGAATATCGGTCCTCTTTCGCGGGGCCGACGACATGGCAAAGGCCACTGCATCACAGATTAGCGCACTCGCCGCGTGCTTAAATGAGAATCGGCTCCTGGGCGAGTGAGTTGGAACCGACACTGCCGAGTAAAGTTTAAGTTACTACACTAGGCCCCCCTGCAAGCGATGCGCGAGCTGGGTTGTTTGTGTTAAGTCAATGCATCCGCTCGCCGTCGTATTTTAACCTTTACCTGTGGATACACCGCCACCGTCTTCGACACCTCAACCCCTATCGCCAGACGCGAGTTCCACTAAGCGCGTGGACGAGGCGCGGGCCGCGTTGCCTGTTGCATCAGGGGGGATGTTGGAAACAGGGTTGCTTCCAGCGGCTAGTGATGGTGGGGGTGGTGGCGGTCACCAGACCAGGCGACAATCGCGCGGTCCGCTGTTGCGGAGAGATCTCTTTCATATTACAACTGATGGAGTCTACTACAGCGCGATGGTGGGCGTGGCGGAGATGTACTTCGCGAAGTTTATATTGACACTTAAGCTCGGGCAGATTGCTTCCGGTTTGATTATGACGGTGCCGTTGATGTTGGGCGCGGCGTTATCGCTGATGGGTCCGCGGCTACTTCGCAGGGTCGGCTCTTTCAGCCGGTACAACGGAATCGTGGCGGCCCAGCAGGGGCTGATGCTTTTCCCGCTGGCTGCCTGCGCGCTCGCAGCGCCCTTCGTGCTGCCGATTTTGGCAGAGCGCGGGCTTACGTGGGTGGCAACGGCAGTTATATTTGTTATTGTGACGCTCTACTTCTTCGGCGCTATGGCGACGGCAGCGCCGTGGATGACGATTACTGGCGAACTGGTTCCCGCCTCCATCCGAGCGAACTTTAACGCTCGTCGTTTACGTTTGTTGCAAGGGGCAACGCTGTGTGCGTTGTTATTTCACGGCTTGGCCGCGGATGGGATAGACGCGCTATTCCGCGCATCGCCGCGTTTGCAGGCTACAGGGCTTGATTCAACGCTCTGCGGCTTCGCTCTTGCCTTTACCATCGGAGGCGTGCTGCGATTACTTTCATCGTGGCATTTGTTTCACTACTCGACTCCCAAGTCGACGCCCATGGATCAGTCCAAGGTTCATGCGATCGACTTTGTAGCCCGCTTTCGTCGCGGGAACGATGGGCGGTTTTTGCTTTACGCGCTCGCCGCGAACTTCGCGTTGCAGATTTCCCAGCCGTTTACCAACCCCTTCATGCTCGAGCAGATCAAGTTCACAGGTAGTTTTTATACCTGGTTGCAACGTTCAGTGGGCGAGAACGCACCGTATAGCCTCCTGCTCGCGGCGGTTTACCTCGGCCGGGTGATTGCGCTGCCGCTTGCTGGCAAGTTTGCACAGCGTCACAGCGCGCATTCGCTACTTTGGGTGGGTGCGGTCGCGTTGATTCCGATGGCCATTTTTTGGTTAGCCAGTGCAAGGTTTGAGGTAATTCTGCTGGGGCAGATCGCGACCGGGGCGGCTCTTGGGGTGTGGGAGCTGGCGGTCTTTCTCATGAACTTTGACACGATCAAAGCGAAGGAGCGAACGGCGATGATTACTTATTACACCTTGGCCAATGAGACAAGCAAGACTGCCGGGTCGTTCGTTGGGGGGGGGTTGCTCTCCTGGCTCGGAAAGGATTACGGCGCATACGTAGCGGTGTTCGGGCTTTCCGCAGCGGTGAGGCTGGCCGCGTTGGCCTTACTTGCAGGCGTGAAGAAGCCGTAGGCGTGCCGTGAATCGGTGCTCGCGGCGTCAGAACTCGTGAGAGGTGGAGAACGTACGATGGATGAGGCTATTCTGGCCCTTGTCCAATCGCCCTGACCGCGGGCCGCTCAGGCGGTGCCATGCGGCTGAAAGCAGCGAGATATCGTTGGGTCCAGCGGCGTATTTGGTAGTTCACCCTGCAAGTTCGGGCATTATAAGAAGCGATCTCTGATGACACGCGATACGAAAGTTCAGATCGGTGCGGCAATGGCCTTACTGCTGTTTTTGGCGACTTCGGTGGGGCTTACGACCACGCTCGCTGCGTTGCAGGGGCGGGAAAAACTAGTACAGACAGATAGCGCGGAAAACAGTGCGAGCGCTGAGGTCGCGACGGGGATTGCGATGGGTGCTTTCCGGGGCATCTTTGTGAACTTTTTGTGGATCCGCGCAAATGAGATGAAAGAAGCGGGGAAGTTCTTCGAGGCCATCGAGCTTGCGGGGGCGATCACGCGGCTTCAGCCTCGGTTTCCGCGGGTCTGGGTCTTTCATGCCTGGAACATGGCGTACAACATTTCGGTCATGACCTCAACCAGCGAAGAGCGGTGGAATTGGGTCAATGCCGGAATTCGATTGCTGCGCGATAAGGGAATCCCCGCCAATCCGAACGACATGCTCTTACATAAGGAACTCGGGTGGATGTTCCTGCACAAAATCGGGGGGTATACCGATGATGCGAACGCTTATTACAAGCGCCGGTTAGCACTTGAGTGGACGGTGATGCTCGGACCTCCGCCGCCTACGACTGCGCTGGATCGAGACCGTGATCACAGAATCAAGGTGATGTCCGATTGGCTTGAGACAATCGCGACCGCTGCGGCGACGTTGGATGAGGCCAAGCAAAGGGAACCGACCCTTGCCAGTTTGATTGAGCAGATTGAGAAAAACGGTTATAAGTTAGATTTTGATCTTTTGGGTCGGTATGAAATGATCCGGGCGAGCCGACGGTCAATCATTCGTCCCGAGTATGTTGCCCGGTTGACGGCCGGGCGACAGAACGCGGATATTCCCGCCCCGATGGAGCAGATGATGACGCTCATCGAGGACTCCGAACGCGAAGCTGCGTGGAAGACACTTGTCGCCTATCTCCGACGTAAGCTGCTCGCGGATGAGTACCACATGGATCCCCAGCGCATGATCCAGTTGACGCAGCGATACGGCCCCATCGATTGGCGGCACCACGCCGCGCACGCGCTGTACTGGTCAACCCGCGGAATTGATCAGGGATTCTTCAGAATCACCCAAGACAATCGGCGAGATTTTGATACGCTCAATACCGATCGCATCAGCGTTCAGGCAATTCAAGATCTCTTCCGCACCGGCGAGCTTTACTTCGACTTCTTCGCCATGACTATGGGAAAAGGCGCGTACGCCATGTTTCAAGGCTTGCCCAACGGGCACTTTGTGCAGTCGTATGGGCAGATTGTAGAGAACGAGGCAAGGAACCGTTCATGGGCGGACCAGACCGACTCGCGTGGAATTACGTCTCTCTCCGGGGGCTACGAGAACTTTCTCAAGGATGCCATCTGCTTCTTCTACCGCCGCTTTGATATGAAGCAGGCGGATTATTGGTACACGAAGCTGCGGACCTACGAGAACTTGAACTTAGGAAACGAGAACCGGGCCCAAGAGCTCTCGGTTCCGATTGCCGAGTTTGTGGAGCGCGAGTTGAACGATCGCGCAACGTCTCCGAACGTTGCGATCTCTCAGATTGCGGGGTCGCTTATGGGGGCGTACACCAGCGGTCTGCTCGCGGGTGACCAGGAGTTATTCCAAAGTCAGTTCGAGTTTGCCAAGCGATTTCACCGGTACTTCTTTCAAGAACAGCGCAAGGCTGTTATCGTGAGCAAAGAGTACGTCCGAATGGATCAGCTCGAGCCAGACTTCCGGCTCGCGGCGGGCGGCATCTTCGCCCAGTGGATCCAGACGCTGGGAGTGGATGACGCTCGTTCGGTTTATGCTCGGTCTCCCGAGGATCTTCGGCGATTTGCTTACGACATCATGCGGGGCTCATACGAAGACCGGCTCACTCAAGCAACGCAAGCGGGACTGAGTGAGCCCTTCGCGGTTATCTTTCCTGAGCCCCCGGGTATGGCTCGTTTTCGTATCGAGCTCAAGGCGATGTTGGCCCAGCGCGGTGAGGGTGCGGTCAACGTCGAACAGAAGTGACCGCATCGACCGATAGCTCGGACACAGTCAGGGCCGTTACTGTTATACAGTAATAAACCCGTCCTATAACATGAAATTACTATGAAGTTTGGGTGAAGAAACTTTTTCTAGGTTGTATTACCTAATTTGTCTCAGTATACTTAAACTCACTGGCAGCGTTTCCCGCTGGCTCACGACCCCGTTCTCAAGAGTTTAAGAGTTTAGGAGAGAGATTATGACCCGAATGACCACCCTGCTTGTCGCGCTCGCGGCGGGCGCCACGTCGGCTGTTGCCGCTCCGTTGAACCTGACACCGATGGCACCTGATGTCGCTTCCGGCTTCATCATTATCACCTACAACGCAGGCTCGGGCGCGTTCGCCGCCAGCGGCTTCACGCAGAACATTTCGCTGCCCGGCCCCTCGCAGCAACCGGCGGGTCTTCGCCAGTTCTCGCTGACCGCCGTTGTGAGCAACGCTGGTGTTGCGAGCAGCGGAACGCTGCTGGTTAAGACCGACTTTGGCTCCGCCGACTCGGTCGCTTTTCAGTCCAGCGATCTGACAGCTTTCGGCTTTGATTCATTTAACAAGTTTGAGTTCGTCTTCGCTCAGCAAGCTGGAAACCTAGCTTCGGTTGGCTCGGACATCGGCACAATCCTTGTTTCGCCCAGCCTCATGTTCGCGAACAACGTGCCCGACTTCAGCCAGTCCTTCACGAATGATCCATTTGGATTTGGTGACGGAAACGCTGATACCTTCCTGATTCCCGCTCCCGGCGCCGCCGCGGTGCTGGGTCTTGCAGGGCTATTCGCGTCGCGTCGCCGCCGCGCTTAAGTTCGATAAATTAACGTACGCGCGATGGATGAGAATCCATCGCGCTGTTTTTAGCGGGCGGCCGCATGGGCGGTGAGGGCGCGAGCCCGAGGGTGGGTCGCCACCTCGCAGTGGCAATCATCGCCTGGGAGTTCACTTTGGTGCCTCAGCATCGCGGCGGTTTGTGGGGAGCGGTCTGGGAATGATGGGACTGACTTGGTATTAAGGGTTACGGAAGAGGTAACTTTTTAGCGGTCTGATTTGTTTGTCTTTCCGTGGCCATCGAGCCGCGGTCGTTTTCCTTTTGCCAGGCTGTGGCATGCCTTTTAGGGTTGCCCCGCGCGAGCGAGTCCACTCGTGTACGGCTTGGCAGTCTGGGCGGTCTCAAGAGGCGGCATTGTTGGTTGTGTGTGCCACTTGGGTCTTGTTTGTTGGAGCGGTACTGCTTTCTGCGGTGCTGGCTTATTAACCAAAGTTAGCTTGAAGTTTTGTTTGGTGTGTTTGGTTGTGTCGGGGCGACAGCTCCGACTCTGTATCACTCTCTCTCTCTCTGAGGAAATTATGAAGAAGATGCTCTCTCGCGTACTAGGTGGTAATAAGCAAGTTCTTGGCGGCGCTGCCGCTGGACGCAAGGAATCGTCGGCTGCTGCACTCGCCGCGGCGAGCACGCAAAACGCCTCGCTTGAGACGCTTGAACAGCGTCAGATGATGGCGTTGCTTGGCGTAACGCTTGCCACCCTGCCGATCGAGTTTTATAACGCAACGGGCCAGCTCCGCCATGAGGCGTCGAGCGGCTCGTTTAACATTTCGGCTACTCCCACTTCGGTCTTTTTCCCGGGTGGCCCGCGGGTTATCAATGCCTCGCACGGTGATTTCCAGATCCATGCCCGGCTTGACGGCACGGGCGCGTTCGTACGCGGCGTGGTAGCTGGCGACACTTCCGTCATCGGCGGCGTAAACAGCAACGGCGATGACGTGTACATGGCTGGCTCGGTTGACGTTGACGGCAACGGTTCGATCAACCCGCTGACCGAGAGTGGCGTTCTCCTGACTGGCGAGTTGTACGCTTTCGGTTTCAATAACAGCAACGGACCCACCGACCAGTACGACTTTAAGTTTGTCGTTACTGGCGGTCTGCTGGCTCCCTTCTATGCGGGCCGCGATGGTGGAATTACAATGACCAGCGAAGCATCGACCTTCGCGAACAACTTCGGCGTCGACTTCCGCGGCCAGGCCAAGGGAAGCGCCGGGCCCATCGCCCGTCCCGCGCTATCGAGCGTCAGCGGTTACGTCTACGCGGATGAGAACAACGATGGTATCTTCCAGGGTAGCGAGAGCGCGATCCCCGGCACGACAGTTACGTTGACCGGCGTGAACGACGTCGGGCAGAACATCTCACTGACGCAGACGACCGACGCCAATGGTTACTATTACTTCGGTACGCTGCGGGGCGGAACCTATCAGCTGACGGAAACACAGCCCGCGGGCTACCTCGACGGTAAGGACACCATCGGCACTCCCGGTGGCTCGGCGACCAACGATCAGTTCAGTAACATCGTGCTGCCTTTTGGCTTTAACGGCGTCCACAATAACTTCGGTGAGATTCTTGCCAGCAGCATCAGCGGTTATGTTTATGCTGACGCAGACAACGACGGTGTCTTCGACGCTAGCGAAAGCCCGATCGGCGGGACCAGCGTCCGCCTCACCGGCATCGATGATCTGAGTAACAGCATCGACGTCACCGCCCTGACCGACGTGAACGGTTTATATTACTTTGGCGGACTTCGCCCGGGCACCTACCAGCTGAATGAAACTCAGCCCGCGGGTTATCTTGACGGCAAGGACACCATCGGTACACCCGGCGGTTCTACCGCTGATGACCAGTTCAGCGCGATCCAGTTGCCCAGCAACTTTAACGGCGTGCAGAACAACTTCGGCGAGATCCTCGCGGGGAGCATCAGCGGTTTCGTCTATTACGATTCCAACAACGATGGCACGTTCCAGGGCGGCGAGCTCGCCATCCCCGGGACTACGGTTATGTTCAGTGGCACCGACGATCTGGGTAACAGCGTGGTCGGCACCGCCGTCACAGATTCCAACGGGTTCTATTACTTTGGCGGTCTGCGCCCCGGCACCTATCAGCTGAACGAAACACAACCCGCGGGCTATCTCGATGGTAAAGATACCATCGGCACACCCGGCGGCAGCGTCGCGAACGATGTCTTCACCGCCATCGTCCTCCCCGTCGGCTTTAACGGCGTGCGGAATAACTTCGGTGAGATTCTGGCCAGCAGCATCAGCGGTTACGTTTACGCCGATGCTAACAACGACGGCGTCTTCCAGGGCAGCGAGTTAGCGATTCCCGGCACAAGCATCCTGCTCACCGGCGTCGATGACCTGGGCAACAGCCTCAGCCTTTCGGCCATCACAGATGCCAACGGTTACTACTACTTCGGCGGTCTGCGCCCCGGCACCTATCAGCTGAATGAAACCCAGCCCGCAGGTTACCTTGACGGCAAGGACACCATCGGTACACCCGGCGGCTCCACCAGCAACGATCAGTTCGCGACGATCGTTCTCCCGGCTGGGTTCACCGGAGTGCAGAACAACTTCGGCGAGATTCTGGCCAGCAGCATCAGCGGTTACACCTATTACGATGCCAACAACGACGGTACGTTCCAGGGCAGCGAGAGCCCCATCCCCGGCACCGCGGTCGCGCTCACCGGCACCGATGATCTGGGCAATAGCGTTTCGGCTTCGGCCGTCACCGACGCCAACGGGTTCTATGTCTTCGGCGGCCTGCGCCCTGGAACCTACCAGCTTACTGAAACCCAGCCCGCGGCTTACCTTGACGGCAAGGACACGATCGGTACCCCCGGCGGTACCACTTCCAACGACCAGTTCAGTAATATAAGCCTTCCTACGAACTTCGCTGGCGTTCAGAACAACTTTGGCGAAATCCTGGCTAGCAGCATCAGTGGCTTCACGTATTATGATGCCAACAACGATGGCACCTTCCAGGGTGGCGAAGCCGCTATTAGCGGTATCCTGATTACACTGACCGGCACCGACGATTTGGGCAACAGTGTCAGCCTCACCACGAACACGAACGCGAGCGGCTTCTACATCTTCGGAGGTCTGCGTCCCGGCACCTACCGGTTGACCGAAACCCAGCCCGCGGGCTACTTGGACGGTAAAGATACCATCGGCACCCCCGGCGGCATCACCGCAAATGATCAGTTCAGCAGCATTAACCTCCCGGCCGGGTTCGCTGGCGTTCAGAATAACTTTGGTGAGATCCTGGCGAGTAGCATCAGTGGTTTCGTCTATCACGATGCCAACAACGATGGAACATTCCAAGGTAGCGAAAGCCCCATCAGCGGCGTGCTCGTGACGCTCACCGGCACGAACGATCTGGGCGTTGTGGTAAACGTAACTGCCAACACGAATGCCAGCGGCTTCTACTCGTTCGGCGGCCTCCGCCCGGGCGTCTACCAGCTCAACGAAACGCAGCCCGCGGCGTACCTTGATGGCAAGGACACCATCGGTACCCCGGGTGGATCAACCGCCAACGACCAGTTCAGCGGCATCAACCTGCCCGTCAACTTAAACGGTGTTAATAATAACTTCGGTGAGGTACTCCCCGGTAGCCTCAGCGGTTATGTCTACTGCGATGATAATGGCAACTGCATCCGCAACGCGGGCGAAGTTGGAATCCCCAACGTCACCATTACACTTAGCGGCATCAATGATCGTGGCGGCGCGGTCTCGATGACGATCACCACCAACTCACTAGGCTTCTACTCCTTTGGCGGCCTGCGCCCCGGCACCTACACCCTCACCCAAACTCAGCCCGCTGGTTCCATTGATGGCGGCGACACCGCGGGTTCACTGGGCGGAACGGCTGGTAACGATGTCATCACGGGCATCGTTGTAGGGTCCGGCAATAACGGCCTTGAGTACATCTTCGGTGAAGACTGCGCGGGCAGCATCAGCGGTACCAAGTACCGTGATATCACGGGCAACGGGCTTACATCCGACGACACCGGTCTCGCCGGTGTCCGCATCTACCTGGATCTGAACAATAATGGCTCGTTGGATAGCGGCGAGCGTTCGACCCTCACCGGCAGCAACGGTTCCTTCTCGTTCACGGGCCTTTCCTCGGGCAACTACATCGTGCGTGAAGTCGTCGCCAGCGGCTGGGTGCGGACTTTCCCCACTCTGGAAGATAAGTATTCAGTCTCGGTGGTCGCCGGATCGAGCAGAACTAATATTAACTTCGCTAACTTCGAGAAGGACTGCCAGGACGACCTGGTCTCGTACTCCTTCACTGCAACCCGCGCCGACGGCTCCACATCCACCTTCGGCAATCTGCGGGGTAACACCAATCAGGGCGAGGAGATCGTTGTTACGTTCACTCTCGCCTCCAACGCGGCACCCCAGCGGTTCACTCTGGTCTCTTATACCGCGCCCGCCGCGTCATTCAGCTCCAGTACTGCTAGCCAGCAGCGAATCTTCGAGGTCGACACCGGCATCTTCGGGCCTGGAACGCACACCTTGCGTGTCCACAACCCCGACAGTAACTTCCAGAACGACTTCGTCTGCGGCGCAGCGATCGACACCTTCGGGCCATCCGGTTCCAACATCTTCTATACGCCCCAGGGGCGGTTGATTTCCGCCGATAACGATGGCACCAACGCGGTGGTCGCTAACGCCGGCCTGGTCAGCGGCAATGTCTATATTGATAACGATAACGACGGCGTCTTTGATAGCAATGAATCGGGTCTGCGTAACGTCGCGGTAACGCTTACGTTTACCGAGAATAGCCAGACGGTCTCAATCACCAAGCGCACCGATAGCCGCGGTTACTACTTCTTCAGCAACCTCAAGCCCGGAATTGCTTACACCCTGACCGAAGCCCAGCCGCTCGTCTACACCGATGGCCGCGATACCGTGGGCAGCCTAGGCGGCAACGCGGGTACGAACGATCGCTTCTCCGCGATCAACGTCGGGAACAACGCCCGCGGCATTAACTATAACTTTGGTGAGCGAATCACCACCGGCACCGCGCTGCGTTCGGGTGATACCGCAACGATCGGCTACTGGCAGAACAACAACGGTCAGGCCCTGATCAAGTCTCTCAACGGCAGCCAGAATGCTACGAACCTTGGCAACTGGCTCGCCTCCAACTTCCCCAACCTCTATGGCAGCGGTGCGGGCACCAACAACCTCGCCAACAAGACCAACACGCAGGTCGCCGCGACCTTCAAGACTCGCTTTGCAGCTAACGGCGGACCCAAGCTAGAAGCCCAGATGATGGCTGTGGCTCTCGCCACTTATGCGACTAGCTCCACACTGGCTGGCGGGAACTTCGCAGCTAGCTATGGCTTCAACATGTCTAGCGGCGGGACAGGTACCAGGATAATGAGCGTTGGCAGCAACGGGAGCACCTTCGGGGTCGCCAACAACACCAACTTAACAGTCATGCAGTACCTGCAGATTGCCAACATCAACGCGAGCAACAATGGCACGGGCTGGAACGGTAACAGCAGCGCACGCAGCTCGGCTAACTCGCTCTTCACCAGCATCAACGAAACCGGCGACATCTAATAGTAAGTAAAGCGGTAGACAGTTATAACATAATATAACGGCCCGGCGGAGGACTCCGCCGGGCCGTTTTCTTTGCCTCGCGGGCATCACGCGGCGGCGGCTCTCGCGTCGCAGATAGACGCGTGAGCAACGCTGTGGGGCATGGCTTGCGTCCCGGCGACGCTACGACAGCGGCAATGAGAGGGCCCGATAACATCAGCGAGCGTGTTTGCAATGTGCTGAGCCGTCAATGCCGTCACGCCGAACACCAGATTGCAGCCAGTCTTGCTTTCATGAAGGAGATGAGCTGCCCACCGTTTGATGCTCTATTTCCAGGTGCCGCCTCTTCACGGCTGGCTTATAGTTTGCAGACGACTCGTTATTATTTAAGGAGAGAATGCAATGAACATCACGCGATTGAATGTTACTATCGGCGCTTTGGCCGCCGCCGCACTTGTCGCGACCGCCAATGCACAGTGCGATGCCTCATTTACGTTTGCTGATTTCTCGGCGGGCGGTGGACCGCTGGCGGATCTCAACATTGTGGGTGACGCGACACTGCAGAGTTCAGCGCTGCGCCTTACACCCGCCGTCGGCGGCCAGCGTGGCGCGGCGTGGTATCAACTCTCCAGGTCATCGGTGGGCGATGGATTCTCCACCACCTTCCAGTTCAGAGTCTCCAACGGGAGCGCGGACGGCTTCGCGTTTGTAATTCAAAATCAATCCGATGCGGCCCTGGGCGGCGGTGGGAGCGGCATGGGCTACGCCTCCAACGGCGCGTCGGGGATCACCCGGTCCGTGGCGATCGAGATCGATACTTTCGGATTCAGCGACGAGTTTCCTATACCGCACATAAGTATTCAGTCCGATGGTAACAACGAGAACCAGTTTACTGATAACTTCTCCCTCGCACACGCCGATGTGGGCTACTCGCTGGACGATGGCCAGCTCCATCAAATTACGATTACATACTCTCCCGGCGAGATCAGCGTCTCGCTGGATAACGGGGCGGTGGTGCTCATCGCTCCGCTCGATCTACACGATGTGATGGGCTCGGATATTCTTTTCGATGGCGACCTAAGCGAGTGCGCCTGGATCGGGTTTACCGGCTCCACCGGCGCGGCGGTAGCAAATCAAGACATTATCTCCTGGTCCTTTGACGACACCGCGCGGCCCCCGGAGTGCCGGGCTGGTTTCTCTTACACGCGGTTTGACACGGATCTGGACGCCCTCACGCTGGTCAATGATGCGCAGTTGAACGGCGACACACTTACGTTAACCTCGTCGCTCAGCGGTCAGCGCGGGGCGGCTTGGTACACCCAGTCTCGCGCTTCGGTAGGGAATGGGTTTTCGACTGATTTTACATTCAGGATCAGTAACGGATGCGCCGATGGATTCGCTTTCGTCGTTCAGAATGAGTCCCCCTTCGCTATCGGGACCACTGGCAGCGGTATGGGTTACGGTGAAGGTCAGTTCGCAGGGATCACTCGCTCGCTTGCAGTAGAGTTTGATACCTTTGGGTTCAGTGATGAGTTTGCCACCGATCACATCAGCCTGCAGACCAACGGTAACTTGCAAAACCGTACCTCGGATGATAACTCGCTCGCGAGTCTGGTGCTAGAGGGCCTCTCGCTCTGCGATGGCGCGGTGCATTCCGTCCGAATCGAGTATGTTCCTGGGTTGATGTCGGTAGTAATTGATAATGGCCCTGCATTGACCGCGCCGATTGATCTTCGGTCGCTCAACGGAGATGACATTCTCGCCGATGGAACGACCACGCGCTGCGCGTGGGTGGGCTTTACCGGCGCAACCGGCGGCGCAACGGCCACCCAGGAGATTCTTAGCTGGACGTACAACGATGCGTACGCGGGCGGCTGTGCGACGCCCCGGCTTATGCTCAATCCTGACTTTGGTGCCCGCAACGCATTCCAGCGAGCTGAATATAACGCGGTCGTTGTCGGCTCGGCGCCGCTTACGTATTCCTGGATCCTTAACGGCACTCCCCTCGAGAATGATGGCCGGATCAGCGGTGCGACGACGAGCCAACTGATCATTGATCCGCTCCGATCTGCTGATGCGGGCCAGCTTGATATTATGATCAGCAATGCATGCGGAAGCACATCAACGGGCGGCGAACTTTACGTGCTTTGCTACGCTGATTTCAATCAAGATGGCGGGGTTGACGGCTCCGATGTTACCGAGTTCTTCCGCGCCTGGAGCGACGGAGACCCCGCGGCGGATGTTGATTTCAGCGGCGGCGTTGATGGTAGCGATGTTGACGTCTTCTTCGTGGCATGGTCTGAGGGCGGATGTTAAGCGAGCGAGGGCTGGCAATACTTCAGAACTTGGAGCATCACCGGAGGCTACATTCCGGAAAACACGAGGGCGGGCGGCACTTTTATCACACGCCGGATCGAGAGCAGAGAACCTAAGCCGATGGTAAGCAGGGTCGCCAAAAACGACCCGACGAGCAGTTCCCATGGTAAGTAGGCGGAGAGCTCGCTCTCGAGCTTGCGGGTGGTGATTGTAAACGCGCCCGCCGCGCCAGCTCCGATACCGTAGCCGATGGTTCCGACCGTCAATGCCTGCAGCATAACCATCGCTACCAGCGTCCGGGTGCGAGCCCCCAGGGCTTTGAGCACCGCAAAGTGCCTTATGTTCTCCACCGTAAACTGATAGAAGATGGACGCTGAAAGTAAAAGCCCCACCACGAAGCCCAGCGCGATTGTAATTCCAAAGTTGATTCCGATGCCGGTCGCCGCGACAATGAACGCGATGCTCTTTCGGCGGAACTCGCCGGTGGTCATGGCCGACACATCTCCCAAAGCGGCGATCCGCTCCTGCACTTGCGATGCGATGGCGCCCTCCTGGAGTTTCACAAGTATATATGATACTCGTTTGCGGCCTACCGGGCTGTACCGCACAGCGTTATCAAAAGTAGTGTAAATGATCGCGTTGGACTCAAAGCCGCGCCGGGCTTTGCAGATACCCACCACTACCCCGCGGCGGTCATTAAGTTTGATAACATCGCCCACCTGCGCGTTATTCATGAGTTTGGCCGACTGCTCCTCGATGATGAGCGCGTCGGGTGCCCATAGGTCGTCTATGCGCCCCTGCACCATAACGGCGGGCTGGCCCGCGAGGGTGGTGCGGGGAATGCCCAAGATCTGGCAACGTTTAAAATCACCGTTGCTTAACTCCGCGACGGCAAAACCATTATAAAATGGCTCGGCCCAGGCCACCCCCTCGACGCTGCGAACACGCGAGACCTGCTCATCGGAAAGAAAGCGGTACTCCGCGACCCACTGGATCCCCGGATCGGTGACCCAAAGGTCGGCTTGCGTTACATTCTGGAGCGGCCCGGTCGCTTGGTTGAGCAGGCCCATGAAGATCGCGCCCTGTTGATTCATCAACAAAGCAGCGAATGCCAGACCCATCACCAGGGTGAGGTACTTGGTTCGGTCCCCAAAGAGCATGCGGAGCGCAACTGCCAACATAATATTACAATCAGATTGCCCGGGTTGGCGGTAGCAGAACACAACTTACGGTGGGACAGGGGAGCGGGAGTGGGGTGAGAAGAGTCAAGGTCAGAGTCAGAGCCCGTACTTTAAGATACAACGCAACGCATCAACACCGTCGGTCCAGCGAATTTTCTTCCCCTCATCAAAGGTTCTCCCCGCGTAAGAGACTGCGACCTCATAGATGCGCGGCCGTCGCGACCTGGCGGGGTCGCGGTCGTCGGCCAGCCGCGACTTTGCGGCTTTAGCAATGAGTTCTATCTCGATGCCGAATCGATCCTCACGCAGGACCAAGCCTCGGAGCAAGTCAGACCGGAAGGCCTTCGAGCAGCATTCAACATCAGTTAAATTAAGATTGGTCGCGACGCTGCACGCCTGGCTGATGAACTTATTCGCGAGCGAGTGCCAGTAATATAACACCCTATGCGTGTGCCCTATGAACCGCGACCCGATGACCGCGTCCGCCCGGCCGTCAAGGATCGGGGCGAGCAACAGGTTATGATCAGCGGGGTCGTACTCCATATCCGCATCGTGAATCAGTACAATATCGGCTTTACCTTCGAGAGCGGCGGCGATTCCGGTCCTTACCGCGGCTCCCTTACCGCGGTTAGCGGCATGAACGAAAGTCCGAACGCCACGGGCGGATGCGAGCTGCTGGACGATGGCGTCGGTGCCATCGGTCGATCCGTCGTCGACTATGTAGAGCTGCTCGGGGGCGTGGTAGCGCAGCAATCGTTCAACGCACGGCAGGAGCCAGCGGGTTTCGTTAAAAACCGGAACTATAACCGCGGTCGTGGGCAACGCTAAGCTTTCAGAGAGAGCACAAGCGTACGCGAGCGGTGCCCGGCGCGGCATCGAGATTGGCGCGCGGCGCGGAGTCCCGCCGCGCGAGCACGATTTGGTCTGGCCACATCAAACTCGCGCGAGGGTCACGTGGGTTGCAGGCGCGGAAACCGCAACTACCCAAGAACGCGAGGTTAACGAGGACTTACGTTAGCAGGCCCCTCGGACAAGCGGATCCGGACCTCCCTTCTATCCGGGGCGGTCTGCTGCGAAAGCATGTTCAAAGAGCGCCTCGGGCAGCCCGCCGGGCGGAAGCGACTCTGACCGGTGAAGACAGTGCCTTGTCCGCGAGCAATCAAAGGCGATTCACTTTGCGCGGGTCAACTGCGCGTACGCATTATGATTATGTATCGACTCAAAGTTTTCCGAGGAGATCGAATACCACGTCACCCGGTCTTCGGCCTCAAGCCCCAGCGCCAGATCGCGGACGATGTCCTCAACAAACTTAGGATTATCATACGCCCGCTCGGTAACCCACTTTTCATCGGGGCGCTTGAGGACCGCGAACACCGGGCACGAAGCCGCATCCTCCAAGATTGTGACCAGATCCTCGATCCAGAGCAAATCCTTAAACTTAACTTTCGCTTCGATGCGGCACCGCTGGTTGTGCGCCCCATACGCGCTGATCTCCTTGCTGCAGGGGCACAGGCTCGCCGCGGGGGCCGCCACTGACATAAAAAACTCATCAACCCCGTTGGCCATGCACTCAAAGGTAACCTGGTAATCCATCAGGCCCGGCATCTTTGTTACGGGTGCTTCCTTACGAATAAAGTAAGTAAAAGAGCACTCAAAGTGTGCTACTTCGGCGTTGAGTTTCTCGCAGATGGCGCGGACTATCTCGGGAATCTTCTGGGGTGTGAGCGGCTCGCAGGTCTGCTCATTAAGCACTTCGAGGAACCGGCTCATATGCGTTCCCTTCTGGTGATCTGGAAGTGCAACGTACATGTTAATGCTGGCAACAGTGGTCTGCTCGCCCCCGTCTTTGGTTCGCAGCCGGATGGGATAAGTTACATCCTTCACACCCACGCGGTCGATGGCGATGCGTCGCACGTCCCTGCTCGCCTGCACATCCGGCATCGGAGTGCCGCCCGCAGTGTTTTTGATGTTAGGTATACTCATAACTACATTCTTGAGACTCGTCGGCAGCTTTGACGCGGGTGGTGGTTCTAAATCGGATGTGTGCGTTAGGGAGGGACTTTCGACGCCACGGTCATTGTTAAATCGGCCGTCCGTGTTGTGTATTTCGGAGCCGTTGAGTTGTGCGGAGCGGGGGGACGAACAGTTTGACATTACCATGGATTCGACCACGAGGAGCGAGGCGATTCATTTTCACGCGGTGGATCCTCCCGGCGATGTAACTCGTGGAACCACTGTTTAAATATAGTTCATACATCGCGCGCGGTCGCAATGTTCGGGCTTGCCTCGTCGGTTGGGGTGGAATGCGCTTCCAACGCACGAGCATCGAGCAGCACGCCTCGCCAAGACATTCCCATGGGTACACCAATCAGGCCACCCGCTGCCCAGTCAAGAGGCAATATTCTACCTAAGGCCAGCAGTTTGTCCGCATATACCGCTTCAACAAGGCCGCTGCCATGAGTAAATTTCGTTACAATCATGCCGACCGCGGCGGTGAGAGCCATCGCGAGCATTGGCACTAAGGGCCACACCATCGACTTCATAGCGCTAGCCACATAAGCCCCGGCGAACCCAGCCGCGATCCCCGAAACGACACCCGCGAAGAGCGTCTGGCCCTTCAGCCCGTTTGCTGCGATTAGCGTCGCTGCCAAAGCTGCCGCGGCTGCCGACGCGGCGAACGGCGCGATGATTTTCAGCCAAGCTCCGCGATCTTCCGACAGCGCGGACGCGGCTAAGAAGACCGAGATCGGCGTACGCCGTCGGCTCTCGTTACTTGCGCCGGGCTGCCGCCCCTCGGCAATCCGGCAGGCGATAACGGTGATGAACGCCGCCACCATAATTACTACTAAGGATTCGATAGCGAGGAGAACTAAGTTGGTGTTGGCGCCGTTCAACCGGATGATCCGTTCCACGCTTCCGAGGCCATAAGAGGCCCAGCCGAGCACGAATCCGCCGCAGGTCAATCCGATTCCCAGCGTAAACGCGTAGGCCCCGAACCAAGTTACGAATGCGGTGATGGCGAAGATGGCCACGCCGATGACCAAGCCGCGGAGGGCGGATGCGCTGAGCAGCAGCGAGGCATCATGCGTGCCGAGCGAGTCCGCCACATTTCCGGAGAGCGCAGCGGTGGCTGGCCCAATCGCGAAAAGGACAAGCAGGATGAAGGCCCAACTGAGAAAGCTGCGAGCAATAGTCAAGAGCGGAGGGTATGAGCCAAACATGGCCGAACACATCTTTGTGGGTTAGAATCCGATCAAATTACTAACACTGTCAGCGATGAGGGCTCATCTGAGGAGAGTATTCATACCCAGAAGGAGTTATTAGACTGCTGTGAGGCGTGGAATCGCACTCCGCACGGGCCGGCGGATGATATACTTTTGTCTATGGCGACCGCTCTTTCTGGCAGTTTACGTAATTCGGATCAGACAACACAAGTCGGAGCGAGCGCGGGCCGGATGACCGATGGGCAGGTTGACGATGCGCTGCGGCTCGTGCCTGAATGGTCGTTGGTTGGTGACACGATTCAACGCACCTTTCAGTTCGTCGATTTCGTCGCGGCGATCAAGTTTGTGAACGAGTGCGCACTCCAAGCCGAGACCTCGCATCACCATCCCGACATTCTGATACGTTACAGCCGCGTAACACTGACGCTAGCAACGCACGATGCCGGGGGAATCACAGCGAAGGATTTCGCCCTCGCCAGCCAGAGCGATGCGATGGCCTCGAGGTACGATGCACCGCCGGTAAAAGCGGTGAAAAGCAAAGCTAAGAAGTAATGAGTAAGTGGGGGGGTCGGGCGCCGCGCCGTGGATGCGACATAATAACTTGATCAGGCCCTTGTGACCTTACGATACTTCATACGATGAGGTTGAGATGCCTCCGCGCCCAGTCGCCGCTGGCGGTCTTCCTCGTAACTGGACCAGTTGCCGGTGTGGAAGTGGAGTTTGGAATCGCCCTCGAACGCGAGGATGTGGGTTGCCAGGCGATCTAGGAACCATCGATCATGGCTGATAATAACCGCGGTTCCCGCGAAGTTTTCGAGGGCTTCTTCCAAGGCGCGCATCACGTTTACATCAAGGTCGTTGGTAGGTTCATCCAATAATATTACGTTTGAGCCAGCCTTGAGGAGCCGCGCGAGATGCACACGATTGCGTTCGCCCCCGGAGAGGTCGTCAACGATCTTCTGCTGATCGGTGCCGGTAAAACCGTAGCGAGAGACGTAAGCCCGGCTATTTACTTTGACCTTGCCGAGCTTGATTTCCTCGGCGCCGTCGGAGATCGCTTCCCACACGTTCTTCCCAGCGGGCAGCGAGTCGCGGGTCTGTTCGACGTAAGAGAGGGTTACGCTTTCGCCGACTTTGAAGTAACCGGCGTCGGGCTTCTCAAGGCCGGTAATTAACTTAAAGAGCGTGGTCTTACCCGCGCCGTTGGGGCCGATGATCCCAACGATCGCGCCGGGGGGAATCGAAAAGTTAACTTTATCCAGCAACAGCGTATCGCCGTAGGCTTTGGAGACGTCCTTCGCTTCGATCACCAGGTTACCCAGGCGCGGGCCCGGTGGAATGAAGATTTCAAGCTCTTGCGCCCGCTTTTCCTGATCTTCGCTTAACATCCGCTCGTATGCGCCAACCCGCGCCTTTGATTTGGCTTGGCGGCCTTTGGCGTTCTGACGTACCCATTCGAGTTCACGCGCGAGCAGCTTCTGCCGCGTTGATTCCTGCTTCTCTTCGATGCGCAGCCGGGTGTGCTTTTGTTCAAGCCATCCGGTGTAGTTGCCTTTGTAAGGAATGCCCATACCTCGGTCGAGCTCGAGAATCCAGCCCGCGACGTTGTCAAGAAAGTACCGATCGTGCGTTACCGCGATGACGGTGCCGGGGTATTCCTGCAAGTGTCGTTCAAGCCAGGCCACACTCTCAGCGTCCAAGTGGTTGGTCGGTTCATCCAGCAGAAGCACATCGGGCTTGGAAAGTAACAATCGACAGAGTGCAACGCGGCGTCGCTCGCCACCGGAAAGCGTGTCACACGTTGCTTCTTTGGGCGGGCAGCGAAGTGCTTCCATCGCCATTTCAAGCTGGCTGTCCAGCGTCCACGCTTCGAGTGCTTCGAGCTTCTCCTGTAGATCGCCCGATTTGGTCAGCAGTTTCTCCATCTCGGCGGGCTTGAGCTTTGGATCACCAAGTTTTTCGTTGAGGCGGTCGTACTCGTCGAGCATCGCGGTGACATCGGCCGCGCCCTCGCGTACCACCTCTTCCACGGAGCGGGTTTCATTACGGAGAGGTTCTTGTTCTAAAAACCCTACTCGGTAACCCGCCGCCATCTCAGCCTTGCCCTCGAACTGCTTATCCTGCCCGGAGAGGATACGGAGTAACGTCGATTTGCCCGATCCGTTGAGCCCCAGGACGCCGATTTTCGCGCCGTAGAAGTATGAAAGCTGAATGTCCTTGAGAATGACCTTCTGATTAATGGTCTTGCTGACACCCAGCATGGTGTAAATCACCCGCTGAGTCTGTGTGGTATTTGTGTTAATCGCCATGTCCGTCCTTCGCGAAAGCGCGGTATTGCGCTTTGGTTGGCGATTGTAGGTTGAGGGGGCGTGAACCGAGGGCGAGCGAGCGTGCCCGAAGTGCGCTCCACTCGGCGGATAGCCAAAGAGAACCATGGCCGGGACGGAAATTAATTATATGTCCACCGCTTGCTTGGCCTCGTCTGTAGCCAAGGCACGCAAACCCGCCTGTGCTGAAGCCAAAGCCTAGATTTGCGGTTCGCTCGGCAGGGTTTAGCCCCGTCGTTGACGCTTTTTTGGTAGTTAAACACGAAAGCGGCCGCAATTCTAGCCGTCGGTCAAAATTTTCAAGGTCGTGGGAGGGGGGTTAATTACCCGACCGCCAGCCTGCGCTTAGCCACCCGCCGTCCATGTTGCTACCCTCAACGGCGAGCGTCACCGCTCCGGCGAGCAGGCAGATTCTCTCCTTCCGCGTAACCACTCAGCGAGGTATCTAGTTGTCAGCGCGAAAACCTTTTGTCGGCGGAAACTGGAAGATGAACACCACGCGCAGCACGGGTTCAGACCTTGCACGCGGCGTGGTCGATGGCCTCATCCAGATTGATGGCGTTGAAACTTGCTTCTTCGTGCCTTTCCCTTATCTGCTCACGATCCGCTCAATCCTGCGCGACCGTGGATCGGCGATCCGGGTGGGCGCGCAAGATGTTTACTTCGTGAATGACGGCGCGTTCACCGGCGAGGTGTCGACCAATATGCTCAAGGATTGCGGCGTGCAGTATGTGCTCGTAGGGCACAGCGAGCGTCGCCAAGTGATAGGTGAAAAAGACGAGCAGCTTAATAAAAAGCTCCGGGCAGTACTTGAATCCGGCCTTGATGCCGTGTTTTGCGTAGGCGAAACGCTCGACGAACGAGCCGCAGGCCACCAGGAGATCGTCAATGCAAGGCAGATTCGCACCGGCTTGGCGGACATCCCCGCGGCGTTGATGGAACGTGTGGTCATTGCTTACGAACCGGTGTGGGCGATCGGCACCGGGAAGACCTCCTCCCCGCAAGATGCCCAAGACATGCATGTTTACCTCCGAAACTTGCTCGCGAAAATGTATAACGGGGATGTCGCATCGCGCATCAGATTGATTTACGGCGGAAGCGTGAAACCCGACAACGCAGCGGAACTCTTCTCGCAGGCAGATATCGACGGGGGCCTTATCGGCGGGGCCTCGCTGAAGACGGCCGACTTCGTCGCAATCGTGAAGACCGCTGGCGAGAATGGATCTGTAAAACCCTAGGACTTGAGATCGCTGACCAACGCCGCGTCGCCCACGCCTTCAATCAAAAATGAAACTTAGCGCGCCGCCTCGGCGTGTGGCTGTCTTTTTCAAACTCTTCATAACCCCTTGACTTCGTCCTGGGTTTGATCCCTCTACGCGTGCTCACGACGCATGCCGCCAACAAGATTCGTGCTCAGATTGAGCCATTGAATCAACGTTGGGCAGTGCCTCTTGCAACACAAGTTCGCCATCCGCCCGTGCCCAAATTTTACGAAGCAAAAGTATTACAAAACAGAAGTACTACGAAGCACAGGCCAGAATCATAACTTGACGGCGATGACCACACTTGCGGCCACCGCTGCCTTCTTTTTAGGTTTGTAGTTGCTCCACTGTCTCGTAGACCCGCGCTATTAACCTGGTGCCTTGCGGAGAAGCCCTCAGTGAAAACTAATTGTTGTCGTACGTTCGCCATCTTTGCCGCGGCAGGCCTCGCCGCTTCGATTTCAATGTTCACCTCCAACGCGTATGGCCAGTTTGCCGACGCGCTGCTACCCCCGTTTGCTCAGGAAGCGCTTCCCGCCCCGGCCATTCCCCTCTCCAAAGTATTCGGCGCGGCGATCCCTGGCCCAATCAACGAGGTCGTGCTTGACGCCATCGACCACCGGCTGCTTTTAGCAGAAGACGCAGCGGTAGCAGCTGCCAAGAACCCGCTTCGATTGGCCGTTGGCCGCGAACTTCTCTTGGACGCCGCGGCGGGCGAGTGGTTCAACGTCGCTGGCAAGGGACAAGGAGATGGACGATTGTGGGTTGCCCAACTTCGGTTAGATGGCGCTACGACAGTGCGGCTGCATCTCACGGAGATGAATCTTCCCGAGGGAGCGAGGTTGGCCGTCTACGCACCAGCGCGTCCGACGGCAGTCAGTGAGTACGCGGGGCGCGGGCAGTGGGACACGGGGGAGATGTACGTCGCGCCGGTGGAGGGTGATACGGTGCGCATCGAGTATTACGCTCCGCCTGCGCACGCCCAGGATAATAACTTACCTTTCATCGTCGATTCCGCGCAGCACTACTACCGCGACCCGCGAGAAGCGGCGGGTGGCGGGCACGCGGAGAACCAAGGAGTCTATGGGGAGCGCGAAGGTAACTGCCACAATGATGTCACGTGCAGCCCTACGTGGGCGAATGCCGCCAAGGCCGTCGGTAAGCTTACGTTTGTGCAGAACGGATCGTCGTTCCTCTGCACGGGTAGTCTGCTCTCAAGCACCGCGGCGGATTACACGCCGTATCTGCTTACCGCCAACCACTGTATGAGCACCAATGCCGTTGCGAATACCGTGGTAGTGTATTGGCTCTTCCAGACGTCAATCTGCAACAGCGGATCACCCGCGAACGGCCCAACGTCAACCGGCTGCACGCTCTTGCACACCAACGCGACGGGCGACATGACGCTGATGATGGTTGAAGGAACAGTGCCGCGAACGCAAGTTACCTGGCTGGGCTGGGACGCGGCGATAGTCGCGAACGGCACCCCGCTTACATCTATTCATCACCCGACGGGAGCTTATAAGCGCATCAGTTTCGGCACCGCGCAGGCCAACACGGCCGACCATATCCGATGTAACTGGACGAGCGGAGTGACCGAGGGTGGTTCCTCGGGGTCACCACTTATGATTAGCGCGACTCAGCGCGTCATCGGCGATTTAACCGGAGGCCCCAGCGCATGCGGGGCCGGGCAGGCCAGCCTGTACGATACTTATGGCTATTTTAATTATAATTACAATAATGATGGCGCTGGCCACCCGCTCCAGGCGTTGCTTGCCACAGGTAGCGATGACGCGCGCGAACCCAATGATTCGTGCGCCGCCGCGGTGACGCTGGCGAGCACGAGCAACCCAGGAATGATCGTGAAGTGGAACGACGAAGATTGGTACCGTTTCAGCGTCGCACCAGGCGCCACACTCTCGGCGACCGCCACGTACATCCAGGCCAACGGGGATGTCGATCTGCAGCTTTACAGCGCGTGCGGCGGTTCGTTGCTGGCATCGACAAGCGGAACGATCGGTACCGATACTGTAAGCTATCTGAACAACACCCCGGCGAGCGTTACTCTCTTTCTGCGGGCGTATCTTACAACGGATGTTCGCAACACTTATAGCCTCTCCTACACCAACGGCGGGGGCGGTAGCAATGATCTGTGCAGCGCTGCAACGAGTGTAAGCAGCGGCAACACGTATACGGGCACTACCGCTACCGCAACCAACGATGGTACAACGTCGTGCGGAACGAGCAATACCACCAAGGATCGTTGGTATACCTTCACGGCGCCGGGCACGGGAACGCTGAGCCTGAACACTTGCGGGAGCGCCTACGACACCGTGCTAAGCGTACACACGGGGTGCCCAGGCACGAGCGCGAATAGCATTAAATGTAATGATGATGCCGCTGCGGGTGGGCCGTGTGCCGGAAGTGCGTCAGCGCTGACGCAAGCGGTCACGGCCGGGACAAGTTATAAAGTGCGGGTCGGGGGCTACAACGGCGCGAGTGGTAACTTTACACTCACGGTTGCGTTCGCGCCAACGGTCGTCGATAACAACAACTGCGTGAACGCCATCGCCACCGCCGCCGGCCAGACGTACACGGGCACCACCGCCACCGCCACCAATGACGGGCAGACTTCGTGCGGGAGCAGCAACACGAGCAAGGATCGGTGGTATAAGTTTGTCGCTCCGTCTTCGGGAACGATGACCGTTGATACCTGCGGTAGTGCTTTTGATACAGTGCTTTCGCTTCACTCAGCGTGTGGGGGCACGTCTGCCAATACACTTAACTGTAATGATGATGCAACCGCCGGGGCGTGCGCGAGCTCGCCTCAGTCTTACATCACTCGGAGCGTAATTAGTGGGACAACGTATTATATTCGGGTTGCCGGATACAACGCGGCTAGCGGGAACTTCAACCTAAGAGTTAACTTCTCGTCGCCCCGGCTAGCCTTCGATAGCTGCTCGAACGCGCTCCCCATCACCGACGGCTCCTTTGAGTTCTCCAACAGCGGGGCCAGCACCGACGGTCCAGATGAGCCTGCTGCTTGCGATTTCTTCGGATATACTCACGTCGAGAGCGATGTGTGGTTTAGTTATAACTCGATCTGCGAGGGCCCGGTGAATGTCACCACCTGCGGCAGCAACTTTGACACTAAGCTCAGCGTCTACGCGGCGTGCCCCACCCAAAGTGGCGCATCCCTCGCGTGTAACGATGATGCTCCGGTGGGCCAGAGTTGCAACGAAACACTGCAATCGGCCGTCACTTTCAACGCCTCAGCCGGCGCGACCTATCTGATCCGCGTGGGCGGCTACCAAGGCGCGATCGGCGACGGATTCCTGAATGTGTCGGGTGAGTGTGGTACGGTCGGGTGTGCCGCAGACTTTAACGCCGATGGCGGGGTTGACGGCACAGATGTAAGTGCTTTCTTCACGAGTTGGCAGGCTGGTGACAACGCTGCCGACGTTGACCTCAGCGGCGGTGTCGACGGTGAAGATGTCGCGTTCTTCTTCATAGCGTGGCAGGCTGGCGGCTGTTAATTGTTTCGCAGCACCTAGACCACTGAACCTTCAAAAGTAATTTTGCCCCGCGACTTCGCTACCGCGTTGCGCGGGGTATTTTCTCAGCCAGAGGTGAGTGACGGGCTGTGACGCATGCGCCCGTACTTTCGGTGACGCATCGAAAGCGCCAAGCGCAAAGCGTCGAACGTCAGGTCGTTATCCCCAAATCTTGCTTGGTAAAGATCGAATCAAAACGTAGGCCCGCGGCCTCCACGTTCTCTCTCGCCCCTTCCAACCGATCAATCGTCGCGATCACCCCGATCACAACGCCGCCTGCTTCACGGATTGACTTGACCGCCTCGAGCGCTTGTCCGCCGGTGGTTGCAACGTCCTCTACTAGCACCACCATATCGCCCGAGTTAAGTACGCCCTCCAACTGCTTGGCAGTACCGTAATCTTTCTTCTGATTCCGCACGAAGAGACAGGGAAGCCCGGTGTGCAGGCTCGTAGCAGTTACCAGCGGAATACCGCCAAGCTCCGCGCCCGCCAACCGAACCGCCTTTGAACCCGATGCAGTTTCCATCGCGGCTAACCGCTCGGCGAACAACGGCGCCAGTTGCCGCAGCAACTCAGGTCGTGTCGAGAAGAGGTACTTGTCGAGGTAATAGGAACTTACTTTGCCGCTTCGCAGTGTGAAGGTGCCGCGGAGCAGAGCGACTTGGGCGATCGCTTCCGCAAGACTTGGACGATTGATGGAAGGTGAGGACATGGCAAGAAGGTTTTTAAGTCAGCGCTATAAATGTAAGTGATAAACGAAAGTGTGGGCCGTGCTGCCGCCCGCGAGGCAGACGCCCCAAGCGTATGGGGGGCGCTTTTGAGCGGACGATTGGCTGCACTACGCACGCACCTTTTTCGTGCGGTAGGCGATCGCTGACCTAAAACGGCATGCTGCGGCGGCACGAATCGCCAGTTTTTCGACACAATCCGTTGACCCCGCCTTGCATCCGCGAATTCGGTGCGCACGGTGTGGGCAGGTTGAGCGAGCAAACACCGGGAGTTATCGCATGGTTTCTGTTCGCGCTCGCACTATAATTAAACGTTCAATGAACGCTCGCACGCCGCGTAGTTGCGCGGCTTGGCTGGTCATGGCCATCGCCTGCGGCTCGCAGGTCGCATCCGCCATTAGCACCAATATCCTGATCACCGGGTACTGGCCGCCCACCAACGAAATGCTGCGACCTTGGAGCCGGAACATAACTCAGAATCCCGGGGGCTGGCAGGGTGCCAACTGGGAAAATCGAGGATATAACATTCACTCGTACTTTCCTGAGTTCCCCGGCGGCGTGGATGTAAGCCCGCGCGGCACGGGTGACTTTCAAGTGGACTATCAAAACGCCTCCGCCGATTTCTGGCGGATCGTCGGTGAGTTGAACCCGGTCGCTATTATTACATTCAGCCGGGGCAATGTAGGGTCAAGCTGGGAGATAGAATCTCGCCATCGTAAACTACCGCTTAACCAGTGGGCCAACGACTACCAGGCACCCTTCAAACCTACCGCCGACCTCCCGATCGCATCCGAGCCAGATCTCCAGATACGCAACTCATCGTTGCCGATGAACGCGATTCGCGACGCGGTCGCCGCCGCCGGGCTCCCACTCAATAGTTATATTGATACCTCGTCCGCCTTCGGTGGAACGTTCGTAAGTGAGTTCACCGGGTACCACAGCGCGTGGTATGCCGCGTTGCACAGCAGCCCAAGTGACCCCAATCGTGCGGTAGCAGGCGGACATATTCACGTAGGGATCGACACGCCGCTGGCCGCGGCTCGCACCGCGACGCAGATCACCCTCCGCACACTTACTACTTACATCGATACCGTCATTCCCGGTCCCGGCGCGGTGATCACCGCGCTTATCGCCGTGCCGCTACTCACTCGGCGTCGCAAGCGGGTATGAGCCTCAAGCTATACTGAGCCGCAAGCTGTAATGAACTAGCTCGTTGCAAAGGACTTGGCGCTTTGTTCCCGCCCTGCCCTGCGGCCCTACCGCGCTGTGGTCCTCATTGCGCTGTAGCTCCTACTCCGCTATGGGTAATGAGCGGTTGAGCACACGCTCGATCCACTCTGCCGCTTGCGCCGGAGCTTCATCCTTCGAGCAGGCCTGATCTGGTGTAACTCGGCACCGCCCAAGCCGGGCATCCGCCTCGGGGCCCTTCCAATCAAACTCGGGCACGCGTATAACATAACCTTGTTCAAGAGGGCGTTCAAGCGAGAGTCGCGGGCGCGATGCCGTCGGTCCCCCGAAGGTGCGCGTTGGCAGCGTGCGTCGTTGAAGCGTTCTCGCCAGTACTTCTGCGGTGCCCCGCGTGCGAGAGAATGTAAGTATCGCTACCGGGCCGGTAAAGGCACCAGGCCGGCCTTCAATCATAAGCGATGCGGCGCGCTTTTCATCAAGCGTGGTATGAAACAACTCTACATCAGAAGCGGTCCGTAGCGTGACGACATCATCGACCGAAGTCCCTGCCGCTGCAAACTCGCCGCGCCGTGAAGCCGCAACGAAGGTGCCCACCGGTGTCTGCCCGGGCATCACCGCCGCGGCCACCAGAAACGCGCTCGCATCAAAGCCGGGGCAACTGCGCAGGTCGATAATCACGCCGCGAGGATCGTAAGCTAAAGCTCGCTCCACCACAGATTCAAGCTCGGTGATATTATCAAATCCCAGCGACTCGATCGTCGCGATCCGCGTCACTTTATCCCATTTAAGTGTTTGTACTCGAACAAAACTCTCGCTCCCCGCCAGCAGCGCCGCCGACTGAGGAGTGATGGGTTTGTACGCCAATGAAAGCGGCAAAGAATCGTGCGCCCTCCAAGCGAGCGCGCCAGAAAAAAAGTACTCTAAATCATCGCGGATTCCGGGCGCTGCGCTTCCAAGCTTGTCAACAAATCCCAAATAGTCCTTTGTAAGCGTAACCGCTGGGTCGTAGAGTCTTTCCCGCGTTGTGCGATCAATCGCACCGGTAATCGAAACATAATCAATCGTTGGTCCTCGCGACTCTTGCCTCGTATTGTCGATCCGCTTCATCGTCATCAGGGCGATGGTGCGTCCATCCTTAAAAATAAGCTCGATCGGTCCTTCCGCCGATTTCATTTTAGTGCGTACCCGAAATGGACCAACCGTGGAGATGCCCATCCACCCTTCCCCGATAGTGGAGGGGCCGACGCCGTCCGCAGGCGGTCCGGGCATCGTTGATTCCCAAACGATTAACATCCCTTGCGGAAAGATATAAGGAG
>CAYVFW010000014.1:0-35095 GCA_964450325.1 uncultured Phycisphaeraceae bacterium
ACTCCTGAACAACCGCCCTCATAGACAGCGAGAAGTGAACTCACGGCGTGATTGCCGGTTTTGGTCTATCGATCACTTGGTTTCTCTCACCGATGCGCGGCGGGCTACTTGGCCCCGGTCAGGCTCAGGCTTCGCTTCCAGTTGTACGCCACCAGCATCAGGCCAAAGTCAAACTCGTTGCGGCGCCGTCCGCGATACCGCACGCGTCGGTGCCCCATGTTCTTTATCCATGCGAACGGGTGCTCAACTGCCGCCCGAATGGGCGCAATCAACCTGTTGAGCCCCTTGAGCAGCGGCGGCAACTCCTGCTGGCCGCGTTGCCGCTTGAACATCAGAGCGCAGATCACGCCGCGGCGTTCCAACGCCGCCTCCCGTTCGACGCTCCGGTACGCGCTGTCTGCCACCACCATCTTCTTCTCGCCCGCCGTCAGTTCGTCGATGAAGTTGCTGTCGTGCGGGGCCGCGTCTGAGAAACGGTAGTCAGTAACAATCGCGCTGCGGTCGGCCGCGATAGATCCCTTGTACCCGTGGTATCTCTTGCGCATATTTCATACCCTCATCAGCATTTAACAAGACCGATTCCTCTCGCGTTGTGTTATGGTCTGTGCCTCGTCGCGATCGATCTTTGAGGCCTTTGCGAACGTCGAGTGCGCAATGCCCCTGCCCATTACCTTGCTTGAGGCTGTCGTGGTGTTACGCCACCGCCATCAACCGCGAGACCGCCTGTCTTAACTCCGCGTGCCATGGCCAATCGCTTACGATTGGAGTTGTTAATCATCAATGGCAGCATCGTGTCGTTGCGGCGCATCTGCTGATCGTTGAGTTCTTCACAGCCCAGCGCAATCTCGTAGACACGCTGGCCCACGATGGTGGCCATGTCAGGCTCGATGAGCTGTGGCTGGCGCGGATCAACGATTTACGCGGCTAAACGAAGCGCAAGTCGGAGTAGGCGCTGGGTCTCTCTCAGTAACAGTTCAACACCGTTCGAGCAGATCTGTCGAACATTGAAATCGGCGACAACCGGCTGCCCGCCGAGTGTCGAAAAGCGGATGGAAGTTGAGGCGGGAGCGAGGATTCAGTATGTCATAACGCGCAGCCCTCGAGTTTATAAGTAAATGGTAAGGCAACCACTTGCTCTACAGGTACTTGGGCTCTCGCGCACTTGGGCGCGATGATTTTGGTATGAAATATTCGGGGTAGTCTGCGCCTTCATGCTGGTGCCCCCCCCCAAGTCTGCAAATTAATAAACTCCCCTGACCACGCCGCGTGAAACGGGACGTGCTCGGGGGAGTTTTAAAATCGCGAAGAGTCGTTGAGGATGGTCTCTACGAGTCAGCGTTGACTTAGCAGCCGCCGCGGCTCCAGACGTCGAAGAAAGCTTGGACATCGCTGCCGTCGATGCCGCCATCGCTATTGACATCGCTGCAACCAGCCGAATCGCTCCAGTCGTTGAAGAAGACCTGGACATCGGTGCCGTCTACGCCGCCATCTGCGTTGTAATCCGCCGCGCAGAAGGGAAACTCAACGATGTAACCACGCACGTTGAAAGCTCCGGGGTAGTCGTTCCACGTGCCAGCGCGGGGAAGCTGCGATCCGAACAGGTGGATGCGATCTTCGATACCACCGTTTACGTTGTTAGGCTCGCCGAAGGCCCAGTTCGTGAATCCGTAGAAATCTTCACCCGTCACCCAGTTCCAGCCGCTTGCGGGCTCGTTGGATGAGGGGGCCTGCCGACCGCCGATCCAGGGGCCCATGCCGTCGCCTGCTTGGTTGGTGTACCAGAAAGCGGCGTTGCCGCCGACAAGACTGTAAGCGAACGCGTTTTCTGCCGCGGAAGAGATGGTGGCGAGGTGACCACCCAACGCCGCGGCGTTGTTCGCTGCGTTCTGCCAGCCGGTTCCATCGGGGGTCTGGTAGGCGTTGTACGCGTTGCAGTTGCCGCCGAGCGAGGGGCCCCAGGTGCGCGCCTGGGGTTGGTCGATTACGAGCGTGATACCTTGAACGTAAGCACGTTGAACATTGGTGTCGCCGGTGTCAACGATGCGGATGGCACGGAGATCAGAACCTGTTACGGCTTGGGGCATTACGAACCGCTGCTTATCGATGCGGTGGTTATTGCCGCTCCAGACCTGTGTGGTCGTAGTGTTATTAATGTTGTTTGTAAAGTTAAAATTATTCCAGTCGCGGATGTCTACGTTGCCGATCAGCTCGACGCTGTGGAGCGTAACGTTGCCCGCACCTAAGAACTCGATCTTTAACCTTGACGGAGCGTTCGCCACGCCCCACGCGGTGTTGATGAGCGTGTGGACTTCAGTAACGCCCTCGACGTTGGCCGGGACCGTCAAGACTTTGGGGTTGTTACCGGGGGCGTTCGCAGCCCACCAGACGTTATTCACGCCGGGCTCGATGGCGAAGGGCACGCCGCCCAATACCTCGTTCCCCTCGGGGAAGAACACATCGCGAGACTGTAAGCGGTCATTGGCGTACGGAAACAGATTAATGGGAATGTAATAGTTCTGTGCAGTCGCGATGGTGGCGAGCGAGGCAACGGAATAAATGGCCAACGTACGGAGTGAGTTCATGGATTTTTCTTTCGAAAGTAGACTTAAAATGAATTACATCACGAAGTACAGATGTAAGGGGAGCTTTGGCGGGGCGTGGGCCCCGCCGAGCTGAGAGATTGGAGTGCGGTTCACGCCGCGGCCCGCGCCGTGGAGACCGCGCTGGGCTTATGCACACCCGCCATTGACCCACGCGACGAAGAAGGCATCGACATCGGTGCCGTCGATGCCGCCGTCACGATTAAAGTCGCCGGAGGGATCACCAGCGACCCACGCTTCGAAGAAGGCCTCGACATCGCTTCCGTCCACCCCGCCATCGAGATTGAAGTCTGCGGTTGGGGTCGTGGATGCCTGGATGACGGTGGTCGCGCCGATACCTTGATCGAGGGTTGTTGCTACGCGGAGCCGTCCCGTGACCTCATCGTAACTATAAGCAACCGCTACACCGTTTCGGGTAACGCTCAGGCAGCCTTCGCTGGGAAGGCGGAGGTACGTATCAATGTTAAGCGAGAAGCCGGAGTTGTTGGTGAAGGTGTGGGTCGCGTTGGCGTCGGTCACTTCGACATTGATCTTGTGCATGTTGCCCGAGGGACTGTTGAACATGGTAACGTTCTTGAACTTCATCGAGGGCCACGCGCCGGGGAGCTTGGGCTCAAAGATCATCTTGTTGGCCCAAGACTGCGGAGTAAAGTCCAGGAACTTCATGACGCCATCGGCGAAGGTGCTCATACTCTCCCAGGCGTTGGGCCACGCGGTCTGGAGTACGAAATCGCCTCCGGGATATAAGTAAGAGTTGCTGAAGGCGATCTGCTCGGCACCCATGCCGATGGGTCCGAGCCGGTCGATGCAGAGGTCGATGCGCAGCTTCATATTGTCGATGTCGCCGGTGCCGCTTGTCACGTCCTGACGCTCACCGTAGAAGATCCCGTACCACATCGTGGAGAGGAACCAAGGGCCCCCGTTCCAATAGCCATCACCCCAGTAACGGTCCAAAAGCCCCGCATGCTGGCCGCTAAAGTTCATCAGCGGACGATTGTTGCCGAAACGGTCGTTGGCGACCCCGTTAATGCGGTTCATTACCAGGTTCACACGGGCATCGTTGTAAGCATACACGTCAAAGGGATAAGCAATGCCGATCTGGCTGATATCGGTGTTCTCGCCGTTCCAATCCAGGCGTGCATCGATACCAGACTTGACCTGAAGAGCCTTGTTATGGGCATCTAGTGCTTCGGCACCCAGGCCCATGAACTGATAAATACTCGCGGCGTCGTTAAGCCCGCGAACGATACTGGCGTTGCTGTAGATGTGCGTATCGAAGCTATCCTCCCAAACGTTCATCGAGTACGCAAGATTAAACTGCTCCTCAAAGCGGCTGCGATTATCGATGCATGAATCGGTGGTCATGGCCGCGACGCTATCGCGGACCTGCTCTACATAATTGTTAAGCAGCCCCGCGTCGGCGGTCATGTCGTACTGGAACTTGACGCCCCACGGGAAAACCGCTGTCTCGTCGATCTGGGGTGCTCCCCAGATGACATAACCATCGGTGCTATACTTTTGTTTCCAGAAGCCTTTGCGGCCGTAGCACTCAAGGTCGCGGTAGCAGGTCTCTTTCATCCAGCGATAGACACCTGCGGCCTCGGAAAGATGCCCGGACCTTGCGAGGGTGATGGCTCCGTAAACCGCATCACGCGGCCAGACGTAGGGGTAGGCTCCGTTGTGGAACCCGGCGATGATGCCGCCATTGACACCATCTACGTGAAGCGCGGTAGCGAGCAGCCCGCGGCTGAAGAAATCGTTATAGCGCGTTTCGGGGATCTCGACGGTCATCGCACTGTTGAGCCAGTTAATCCAGTGAGCGTCTGTGGAACCCTGCACGCTGCTGGCCGACTGGTCATAGAACCACTGAACAACATTGGCCAACTTATAGTTATAAGTTCCGGTGTTGTTCGCGGTATCGTCGGCGGCGCCAGCCATCATAAAGACGACTTCGCGGGTAACACCTTGGGGGAGGAAGACGCTGGCGCCCTGCCAACCCTGCCCTTGATCTGCGGAAGTATCGGCCCAGAACTCGCCGCCCGTGGCTTCAACGCCCTGAGACTGATTCAGGACTTTCATTGCGCTTGCGAGGTAAAGACTCTTGTTCTTCTCGTATCCAGCGAAGGTTGTAGGGTTATATTCGTTAGGGGACGTGAAACCGATGCCGGTGCCGGTGACAACTCGGAAGGTGTTATCATAAGCAATCATCGCGCCGCGGGTACGATCAACGTACATACCATCGTAACTATCGCCCCCATTGAGAGCGGGGTCTATGTACCAATAGACGTTCGCGGTTTTTGAGGGACCGTTGTTGGTCATCCGCAGGCGTTTGATGTAAATGTGCTTCTGCGCAACGCCGCCTTGGTCAGCGGGAAACGCTAGGCCGGCGGGCGAGAAATCGGTCTGCTCGATACTTATGTCATTACCACCGGCGGTGAGGCGCTGGGTGGTGCGGATCGAGTTTGTCTCGGGAATATAAGCTTGCTGAACGTCTCCGTACGAAACGCCGTTGGGATTAGAAAACCAGTGGGTGAGACCATCGACGCGGATCCCCGCCATTGCTTGATTCACGTGCATCTGACCACGCCAGCCCGACGGCAGGCCCGGTGGGAAGGTATCAACCCCGCCCACGTAGCCTTCGTTTCGTGTGCCCACACCGCCAACGCCACCGGGCGTTGGAAAATGAAAGTCGTACACTGTTCCGTTCTGGTCGAGCATGCCCGCACAGAACGTGTTGCCGAAAATGGCTTCTTCCTTCCAAAAGTTAATCGGAGGGTAACCGAGGCCGGGGTTCGCATTGCCCGCGCCACGACCGGGCCACGCGAGTCGATTGGAGTATTCAAAGAAGTTGGCAGTGCTCGAGGTGTTCGAGCCGTTAGTGAACTTTTGTGGGCCATTGCCCCAAGTGCCGATCTTGTATCGGATGCTTGAGGCATAGCTACGAGCGGACGCCGGAAGCCGAGCACGCCACCAGTCGCGATTACGATTCGCGCCAGGATCGAACTGGTTCCGTACGAATGTCACCGCGCCGTTAAGATTGGTCAGCACCTGGGTGGTGCCATCGCCGGTTCCGAAGCCACCGTTGGGCACACTGCCATCGGTGGTGTAATACACCGCAATGTTCTGGTAATCAAAGGAGTAGCCGATTTCGATCCACAGATCGACCGCCTCATCCTGGCGCGGTTGTTCTGGTTCGCGCATCGTAATACCAGCCGGTTCGCCGAACGCCTGATTGGCTGGCGCGTGGAAGACGTATACCGGCTCGGCCACTGCTGTTGCAGCGCAAGCCGCCAGCATGACGAAGGTCGGTCGAAACTTGCTCGCGTTTATAAACATTGACATTCCTTTAACCCTTTGATCTCGTCACCGCGCAATGCCTTGCTGCGGTGACCTCTATCGGACTGATAACCCGGCCGAGAAAGACTACCCGAGTGGTGCTCGCTTGATCGCTACCGCCGCGAAGCACTGCTGACAAATCTCCGGTTCTGGTTTACCTTTTCAGGCAAACGGCATTTCGCCGAGGCAACTCCCTCGCAACCATCGTCCACTTCACCTGTGCGCTCTCGCGAACTTAACCCGACACCTTGGACGGTGACGCCGCGGTGATAACCAAATGTTGACGGTCTATCAGCGCGGCGCGTGGCTCAATTTTGACACCCTGCTGACAGATAATCAAGGCTCTTCAAGTTAATCCGGCAAGATTCTTACATGTAACGGGTTACAAAACGTGTGTGAGAACGCTTATACCGAAAAAGCCTCCGCCGAGCGGCTACTTCTCGGTCCGTAACTGTTTCAGACTCAGCGGGTAGACATCGCGGGAATCAGGGGGCCGCGGCGGTAACAGCAGCGGCGGACTGCAACGACGACGCTGTGGTCGAGTGGTTCTGGCGGAGGCTCAGAGCAGAAATGGTGTACTGTGCGTGCTTCGCTGCTGCGGGCCGGGCTTGGGCGGCTAGCTTTGAGTAGGTCGAGATGGTTTACATCTGTGAACGGGTACGCGACGCGTTGAATTATATCAGCGCCGGAGCGTTCGAGGCTCGTGAAGTTGATTGAGAGGCCGTCCATGGAAGATGGGGTAGGCCGCGTCTCATCGGCCCACTGTTTCTTTGCAAAGCCGATAATTCGCCTTGACGCGGCGGGTTTTGTGTCTCATACTGTCTGTATGTTATAGAGCGGTCCGCGCGGATATCGCGTGTGTGTGTGCGCAGGGTCTTGACATACTTGAGGGTTGGAGCAGGGCGGGTGAAGCAAACAGCTAAGTGTTCCTCGTGGGATTGTTCAATCTAACCCGGAACGTGCGAGGTGGGCGAGTTCGTCGAAACGATGCGCGAATCAGTGTTATGTTAGGGAGTGGCCAGTAAACGGTAAACACGCCAATACCGGGTGGTGAGGAAAACATGATGGTGGGCGGCGATGGATTCTCCGGCGATGTTACGGCCGCTGACCAGAACTTGGATGGCTCGGTGGATCCGCTGGATGTAAATCAGTTCTTCGCTGACTTCGCCGCTGATTCAGTTGCGGCGGATATTAACATGTATAACGCAACCAGTTCCGAAGATGTAACTGAGTTTCTCGAACAGTACAGCACGCCATAATTGGGGGTTACATTCATGAATAAGTTACTTTATGCACTCGCTGCTTGTGCGATGATCAGTCAAGCGTCTGCGGGTCCCTCGTTCTCGCTGATTCTTGCGGCTCCCGGCGATGGTGTCAGTGTTGGTTCACTCACGGCCGATGGTGCACTCGCTGTCGGGGGTGCCCAGCTCGCGCCCCAGACCTTTACTTGGACCCTTGAACAAGGCCGCCGGGATGTGCCCTACCCGCCCGGCTTGGCGTACTTCGGTTATCGGGGTGTGTCTGCGGATGCTTCAACGTTTGTGGGGTTTGAGTTTTTACCCACACGCGCGTTCGTTAAGCGTGATGACGCTAGAACGTACATTCCGCCGGGTCCCGGGCACAATCAGTCGATTGCGACCAGCGTGAGCGCCGACGGTTGCGTCGTTGCCGTTCGGCATGCGGGTGCTCCGCGTCAACAGGTTTCCTTCTGGTCCGCAGCCACAGGCCACACCTTTGTAAGTGCGATTTCACCGCGGGACGATTAAGCAGAAGTATCTGACATCAGCGAAAACGGCCGCACCATGGTTGACGCAACTGGTGTGATTCAACCGTTGGGCGCGCGGGTCACAGGCGTGCGGTGGTGGAACGATGGCCGGAGAGAGGTGCTGCCGAGCATCGGTGGGATTCAGACCGAGACGAGGGCTTACACCGATCTCACGCGATGGCACGATCGCGGCTGGTTGGGCCTTCGTCCCCAGAGACACGCGTGTCGAAGCGGGCTACTGGGACCTCTCCGGCCAAGCGCACCCGCTGGGCGGGCTGCCTGGCTACTTCGATTCTGTTGTTACGCCAATGAATGGCGATGGAACCATCCTTGCTGGGCAACACAGCTTTGGAAGTAATGTTACCTCCGCGATATGGACGCAACCCACGGGCTGGCGCACCATGGCGACCATCGCGGCGGAACTGGGGTTCTCTCTGCCCCAAGGCTGGATTTTCGAGGAGGTCCGGGCGATCATCGCCGACGGTTCTACCTACGCCGGCTCGGTGATGAACGAGATCCGCACCCAGCGTCACGGCTTAGTTCTTCAAGTGCCCGCGCCCTCGTGCCTGCTTGCGCTGCCTATGTTGTTTGCCGTGCGCCGGCGCCGCCGCATAACATAATATAACGTAGGGTCGTGCCTGTGACGTGCTACGACCATGCCGCGGCTTTGACACCTACGGCTCGGGTCTGGGCTGCGTGCATCGGTCATCGTGCTCCTTGCATCGGTCAACATTCATGCTCATCGTTCAAGGCGCGTTGTGCGGCAGCAAACGGAGCGCGTTGAGAGGCGCACTCGCTCTCATGGTGAGTCAGGGGACAAGCGGGACGCCAGATTCAGCCATCATCGTGCGTGCCTCACGCGGGCTGCTTCGGCAGGCTGAAGAGGGCGGCGAGGCTGGTCCGTAACGCTGCGCTGTTGGCGGAGTTGGCGGTGGGGAGCGGGGACATCGGGCGGAAGTAGGGTGCCGCGGTGGCTCATGCTAGTGTGACTCCGAAGTGGGCGGCCACGCTTTGAGTGCCTCGGGACTGCACCTCACGCGAGAGAGTTGCGATGAACTCCGCGGCGGGCATCGCTCCCAGGTCTTTTTGCACGCCGCGGATTCGGACGGAGACGGCTTGGGCCTCAGCGTCACGCGGGCCGACGATGGCCATGTATGGAACTTTCATCTCTGCCGCGTCTTTCACTTTGGCTTGAATCCGTTCGTTCGAGACGTCGGCGGTGGCGCGGATGCCAGCGTCCCTGAGTTGTTTAACGAGCGCGTGCGCATAGTCGGAAGTCTTCTCGCTGATGGGAAGCACGCGTACCTGTTCAGGGCTTAGCCAGAGGGGGAACGCGCCGGCGAAATGCTCTATGAGCACCCCGCAGAATCGTTCGAGCGAGCCGAAGGGTGCGCGGTGGATCATCACCGGGCAATGCTGCTTATTATCCGCCCCGATGTAACTTAAATTGAACCGGATCGGAAGATTATAATCTACCTGAACGGTGCCTAGTTGCCATTCGCGACCAATCACGTCCTTGATCATGAAGTCGATCTTGGGGCCATAGAACGCCGCCTCGCCGGGTGCCTCGGTGTATGCAACGCCCAAGGTGCTCGCCGCGTCTCTGCACGCGGCTTCGGCCAGGTCCCAGTTCTCGCTGGCTCCGATGTATTTGTTATTATCGGGATCGCGTAGGCCCACGCGCACGCGATACTCGTTCATCTTAAGCGTAGAGAGAACAGTCTTCACCAGTGACAAGCAGCCCACGATCTCCGCCGAAACCTGTTCCTGGGTACAAAACAGATGGGCATCATCTTGAGTGAACCCTCGAACGCGGGTGAGGCCATTCAGCTCGCCGCTCTGCTCCCACCGGTACACCGTGCCGAACTCGGCGAGCCGCACGGGCAGGTCTCGGTAGCTATGCGGGCTGCTCGCGAAAATCTTAATATGGTGAGGGCAGTTCATCGGCTTAAGCATGTAGCCGTCGAGCAGTTGATCATCCGGGCGAACGACGTGCGCGGGGATTGCTTCAGCGCCGGTTCGCTCGTTGACCTCTGAGGCGAGTTTAGCAGATACGCCATCGACCCGATTGAGCATCTCAGCGCAGGAGCACCCTTGCGAAGAAAGTAGTTCGAGTGCATCTCGCTCTATAATCGGCGGATACTGGCTATCTTTGTAATAAGGAAAGTGCCCGCTGGTTTTGTAAAGATCCAGCCGCCCGATGTGCGGCGTGAAGACCTGCTGGTACCCTTGCTTACGCAGCTCCTCGCTGATAAAGTTCTGAAGCTCTTGGCGAATTACGCTTCCCGCGGGGGTCCAAAGAATTAAGCCCTGGCCGACCTGCTCATCGATATGGAAGAGGCGGAGGGCTTTACCGATCACGCGGTGATCGCGTTTTTTCGCCTCGTCCAGTTGGTTCAAATACTGATCCAGATCGGCCTGCGATGCAAAGGCGGTGCCGTAGACCCGCGTTAATCGATCACTTTTCTCATCGCCGTGCCAATAGGAGGATGCTACGGACATCACCCGCGCTGCGCCGATGCGGCCGGTGCTGGGTACGTGCGGCCCCCTGCACAGATCCTCCCAGTTGGTGCCGGGTACGCCGGTCGCGTAGAAGGAGAGCGGCGAGGCACTTACATTATGTTCGGCGGCCGCGGCGAGGGCACGCTCTGCGTTATCAACTTTATACTTATTACCTTCGGATTTTACTTTGGCCAAGCCTGCCGCGCCCGCCTGCTCGTAGCGACTGAACCGCCGATTTTCCTTGATGATTTCGGCGATCCTGGCGTTGATCTTCTCGAAATGATCGGTGCTGATGCTCTTGCCAGCGGGCACGAACATGTCATAAAAGAATCCAGTTTCGGTAGAAGGGCCGTACGCCAACAGAATATCTTTACCGAGCACGTCCTGAATAGCCTCGGCCATCACGTGAGCGGCGGAGTGGCGGATGACGGAGAGGGCCTCCTTGTCGGGCTGTTTGTCCCGAGTCTTCTCGGTCAACACCGCGAAGGTCGCGTCGGTACTAATGACCGTAGAGAGGTCGCGAGTTTCGCCATTAATTTTACATGCTAATGCGGCCAGCGCGAGCTTGGGACCGATCGATGCTGCCACCTCCAAGCCGGTCACGGGGTTTTCGAAAGATTTGACGGCGCCATCGGGCAGAGTAATCTGTAACATAGCTTCACCTTATTTGACGACGGCCCGCGAAAGGCCACACCAGCCCCAAGCATCAACAGTAAAAAACCCGGCGATTCGCCGGGCTTAGTCGTTTGATAACTTATAACTACCCGCGGGCTCCGGCGCGCCCGTAGCGAGAAGATTTAACACGTCGTTGTCGTAGCAGCCAGAATCACGCGCAAGCATAGGGAGCTCGCTGAAGGGAGGCAAGAGAGCCTTGAGACGCCCTCACTGTCGCTCGGCGGAACCCTTCAGATCGCACGATGCTCGCGGCGTTGAGCCTGCGGCCTTTCAACGGCTTGGTAATGAGCTGATTAACTTAAGTGGACGACACTCGCGGCACCCGTTGCCCCCAACCTCTCGAGCTTTGGTCCTGCGAATCACCGACCCACTGCCCCTTCTCAACAACTATTCGACCTCGCACCATCACGGTATCGCTTCGCCCCGTCGTCTCCCAACCCTCGAATGCGCTGTAGTCGGTCGCCATGTGGTGCGATTGTGCACTCAACACGGCGCGAAAGTGAGGGTCGTACAGGACCAAGTCAGCATCAAAGCCCGGGGCGATGCGACCCTTTCTCGCGAGACCAAAGACTTTTGCTGGCTGTTCACTGGCAACGCTGACGAGTTGGCACAATGAAATGCGACCCGGAATGACGCCGCGTGAATAGAGGAGATCAACGCGATGCTCGACGCTGGGGATTCCGTTGGGAATGTTGCGGAAATCGGAGCGTCCCATTTCCTTCTGACCAACATAATCAAACGGGGCGTGGTCTGTGCCGACTGTCGCGACGCGGCCCGCCGCCAGGGCTTCCCACAAGAATTGGCACTGCGCCTCCGCCCGGAGCGGAGGCGACATAACAAACTTTGCGCCCGCAAACTCGTCATTCTCCGTGCCGAGCGTGCGTGTTTCATCCAATATGAAATGCGGCAGCACAGACTCGATAGTTACATTTACGCCGCGGCTTGCCTCATCTTCCGCGGCCTCCACCGCTTCCTTGCATGAAGTGTGGACAATGTAAACTGCGGCCCCGGTTGCCCGAGCGAAGGCGCAGAGGTGGCGAACTCCTGATGCCTCCACCCAGGGCGGGCGGCTCTCGCCGTGAAAGCGCGGAGCGGTGCAGCCCTTGGCGATGAGCCGGTGCTGCAACTGATCAACAAGCGTTTCGTTCTCGCAGTGCCCGGTGACGATTACCCTCATTTCCGCGGCGAGCGACATCGTCTGAAAGAGCTCCCGATCGTCGATGCCCAGCGCGCCCTTGTAGGCGAGAAAAACCTTAAGACTGCGGCAGTTTTTTTCGTTTATGATCCATCGTAACTGCGATCGCGTCTGCTCATCGAACCGAGTAACGCCCATGTGAAAGCCATAGTCGCAGTAACTGTGGCCTGCGGCGTGGCTCTCCCAGAGTTCGTAGGCCACGGCGGCATCGTCGGTCTTTCCCGGGCAGATCATCTCCAGCAGGGTGGTGGTGCCGCCCATCAGCGCGGCGCGCGATGCCGTCTCCCAGGTGTCCTTGGCGAACGTCCCCATGAACGGCAGGTAGACGTGGACGTGTGGATCGATGAAACCTGGAAAGAGATACTTACCATCGCCTCGGATGTGCTTTGATTTCGGGGGAAGCTCCGACGGATCGATGCTGCGGCGGACGTCTACGACGACCCCGGTTGCATCATCAACGAGGACATCGACGGCACTTTCGCCGTCCGCGTTTACGACAGTTGCGCCCGAAAGTAGAATCACGCGGGAGGGTAGTATGGTATGGAGCAAGTGGGAGCGACGGGAGCTTTTGCAAGCCGTGTGGGTTCGCGCGGGCGAGGTGTGGGCAGCGGACAACTTATGTATTTATGTGCAACCGCTTTATGTGACAGGGCCTTGTTTGACAATGCTTGGGGCTACCCGTTGTCCCCCCCACTTCCTACACTTTGGGGAGTTCAAAGACACCCCGCCACCCGACCCTGCTATGCCCCAAGCAAACCGCCCCGCATCCACCGGCTTTGACGGTCCCCTCAATCAGCCTCACGGCGGAGAGGGTGGTGCAAGAACGGAACTGACACAGCAGGGAAGTGAAGGATTACGTCCGGAGCCCCGCATTGTAATTATCGGAGCTGGCCCCACGGGGTTGGGCGCCGGCTATCGGCTGAAGGAACTGGGCTACACCAACTTCACGATCTACGAGGCCAAGCCCTTCATCGGGGGGCTGTCGCACTCGTTCCGCGACGATGTGGGATTCACGTGGGACATCGGCGGCCACGTGATGTTCAGTCATTATAAATATTACGATCAGTGCTTCGAGAAACTCATGGGCGATGAGTTCACGCTTAATGATCGTGAGAGTTGGGTGCGGATCGCGGAACGGTGGGTGCCCTACCCATTCCAAAATAACATTCGCTACCTGCCCGCACAGATGGCCTATGAGTGCATGAGCGGGCTTATCCGCGCTCAGCTGGGCAAAGGCGAAATCAAGTCGCACCACGATGCGAAGAACTTCGGCGAGTTTATTGATGCCGTGTTTGGCGATGGGCTCGCCAAGCACTTCATGCGACCTTACAACTTCAAGGTCTGGGCGTATCCGCCCGAGATGATGAATAAGCATTGGATCGGCGAACGTGTTGCGGTCATTGATTACGAGCGAGCGCTGAAGAACCTCGTTTTAGGCAGCGATGATTACGGTTGGGGGCCCAACAATCGATTCAAGTTTCCGCTGAAGGGCGGCACCGGCGAGTTTTACCGGCGCTTCGGGCCCGTGCTGGGGCTTACAACCGACGGCCGCGAAACGCCTACGAGTTCGATCAAGTTAAATAAACGGGTGCAGGCCATCGATGTGAACGGCAAATCTATTGCATTCACCGATGGCACAACGACGACATACGACCACCTGATTACCACTCAACCGCTTGATATCCTCTGCAATCACACCCTGCGGGGCGAGATACCCCAGTGGCTGAAAGATGAATCAGCGCGGCTGCTCCATAGCGGCGGGCACATGGTTGGCATCGGGCTCAAACGCAAGTGCCCCTCGACGAAAAGCTGGATGTATTTTCCTGAAGATAACTGCCCGTTTTACCGGGTTACTTATCTCTCGAACTATTCACCTTTCATGACGCCCGCCGACAACACCCGGGGCGATGCACCCTTTTATTCCCTCTTGTGCGAAACCAGCGTAAGTTCCCACAAGCCCGAGGACGCGGCGACGATCATCGAGCGAACCATCACCGGTCTAGAGCACGCGGGCCTGCTGGAGCCGGGGGAACGCGAAGATATTGTAAGCACCTGGCATTATTATGCCGACTATTCTTACCCGACGCCCAGCGTGGACCGCGACGATATTCTCGCCAATGTAATTCCATGGCTCGAGCAGCACGGGATTTATAGCCGCGGCCGCTTTGGCATGTGGAAGTATGAAGTTGCGAACACCGATCACACGCTGATGCAGGGTGTCGAATGTGTGAATCGCCTTGTACTAGGTGAAAAAGAGACGACCATCGGAGTGGTCTACAAGATAACAGAAGATGGTCGCCATGCCGCCATCCATGAACGAAGCAGCGTTGCGGGAAGCGGCGAGAAACGAGATATCGCGGGTAAACCCACGCCAGCCGCGGCTTCGTTCGTAAATGGCACCTCCGCTTCGCACGGCGGAAAGCAACCGGGGCCTCAATCCGGTCTTTTGCAAGGGGCACCCTCGGCACGCGGTTCCCATACCCCGCAGACGCCCAGAAAGCCGTTAACCACGCGGATCATCGGCGATAATGGTGCTGCGGAAATTGGGGAAGAAGAAGCTGGCGTGGGTGGTGACTAACCACAGACGGGTTCGCGTCCGGTCTGTGTCACCGCTGCCAAGGTCGTGAGCGGTTATCATGATCGTAAGCGAATCTTTGAGTACCTGCCGTTGGCAACTTAAGCTGTTACCGTCCGCTGCTCGATGCGCTTGACCGCCGCGGTCTGGACGATTCGCTTAATATACAATCCTGAAGTATGCACCGTGTCGGCCTCGATGGCTCCCAACGGAACCAGCTCATCAACCTCCGCGATCGTGAACGCAGCGGCGGTCGCCATCATCGGATTAAAGTTACGCGCGGTCTTGCGGTACGCCAAGTTACCGAAGGGGTCTGACTTCCAGGCGTGTACCAAGGCTAGATCCGCGAACAACCCCGTCTCCATCACAAACTCGGCCCGTTCCTTTCCACTTACGTCAGCCCCCCGGTTCTGCCCCTGAATATCATCGCGAGGGCGGTAGAACTTCCGGATGTCCTTCTGCTCCGCCACGACAGTGCCAACACCCGCTGCGGTGAAAAACGCTGGTATACCCGCGCCCCCCGCACGGATCCGCTCGGCCAGGGTACCCTGAGGATTGAACTCAATTTGCAACTCACCTCCTAGAAACTGCCGCTCAAAGGTAGCGTTCTCACCAACGTAACTACTGATCATCTTTTTGATCTGCCGTGTCTGGAGCAACAGCCCCAGACCAAAGTCGTCCACACCGGCGTTATTACTGATGCAGGTTAAGTCTTTTACACCGCTATCTCGCAGTGCGACGATCAAGTGCTCGGGAATACCGCACAAGCCAAATCCCCCGACCATCACCGTCATCCCATCGCGCAGCACGTTCATATCACGCAAGTCTGCGAAGCACGCCGCGGCGGATGCGAAGATCTTATTGCTCATAGGAGGGGTAGAGTAACCGCGACGCCGCCCCGGGGCGCACGGCCTTCCCTGACAATCTTGGTGGCCGCCCGGGCAGGTGTGAACGACAAAGAATCATTGATGCAGGTGGCCTTGGTCAACTCCGGAGTGTTTGCGGGAGATTGCGTTGGGATCTCGAAAGGAGCGCCACGGGGTGAGGTCTATTTGAACGCCGCGAGCAAGCACAGCCTGGTTACTGCTGGCTCCTGCCCTTTCCTGTTGCGGCAAAACGTGGGTTGGCGAAATCTTGGCTGCAAGAAACTTTCACCCGCACTCAAAAGAGTACGCGGACTCGCACGGTCTCGGGCATCGCCCTGAGCTGTTCGATCAGCGCGTTATTCTCCAGCGGGTCAACATCGAGCACAACGTAACCAATATCCTCGTTGGTCCGGAGGTACTCGGCCCAGATGTTCGCCCCCAGGCCAGCAACTACCGAGTGAAGCTTACTGAGCACGCCCGGCACGTTGCGATGGAAGTGCAGCACGCGATGCCGACGGCCTCCGACTTGCTCTCCACCGCCGCTCCCGGCATCCTGCTCGGGCAGCTCAACCTCGGGCACATTCACCGCGCCGGTGGTAGAACCCACGTTCATGTACTTAATGAGCTTGGCTGCGACATCTTCGGCGATCGCTGCTTGGGCTTCTTCCGTGCTGCCGCCCACGTGAGGAGTTAATATAACGTTGGGGATACCCATAAGCTCGCTGATGAACTTCTCATCCTTGCTCGCTGGCTCATGCGGGAATACATCAAGCGCCGCCCCGCCCAGATGGCCGGAGCGAAGTACCTCCGCCAATGCGGAGATATCAACAATGCTCCCGCGGGCGTTATTAATCAGATGCGACCCCGGCTTCATGCGTTTAAGCTGCGTCGGCCCGATCATGTTTTTGGTCGAAGCTGTCGCGGGGACGTGTAACGTAACAATATCAGATTCTTTGAGTAGCGTCGCCAGGTCCTTCACCTGCCGCGCGTTGCCGAGCGCCAGCTTGGAGATAATATCAAAGAACAAAACCCGCATTCCAAAGGCTTCGGCCAGCACGCTCACCTGCGATCCGATATGACCGTACCCCACAATCCCCAACGTCCTGCCGCGTACTTCGTGGGCCCCGGCCGCGGATTTATCCCATATTCCCTTATGCATCCCGGCGCTCTGAGCCACCATCCGTCGCGACAACACCACAACTTCTGCAATCGTTAACTCGGCAACGCTCCGGGTGTTAGAGAACGGCGAGTTAAACACGGGGATTCCCAGCGAACAGGCCTTGCGTAGATCGACTTGGTTGGTCCCGATACAAAAGCACCCTGCGGCCAGCAACCTGGGGGCGGCAGCGAGAAGTTCCTGCGTGAGTTCGGTCTTGCTGCGAAGCCCCAACAAGTGCGCATCCTGAAGCAGTCGTCCGAGTTTCGCCGCGTCCGGCGCTCCTGCGGTAGTTTCAACCGAGAACCCCTCGTCCTTGAGCATCGCCACACCCGCAGGATGAACGTTCTCTACGAGAACGATCTTGATCTTGCTCTTGGGAAATGAAGTCTTGACAGGCATGGCTACACCGTACACGCACGATAAACGTTACATAACTAAGGAGAGCAGGCAATAATCGCGGGCTCCCCGTCGCGGAGTGGGTTAGGGGCTAGTCGCAAATAGACGCAATCATTACACGTGGCCGGGTCCACGCGCGCGAGGCCGATGAGGTCCGGGTCATGGTCGCTTAGACACCCAGCATGGTCATCGCCGTTTTCTTAATATCTTCGGCGGTCAAGCCGCACATCTTCAGCACTTCATCGGGCGTCTTTGCGCTCTTGGGAATCCGCCGCACGTGCATCTGCTGCATCTTAAATCCATCGCCGGATTCGAGCAGGGCTTCCGACACCGTTGCGCCGATACCGCCACCAAAGTTATCTTCGATGGTGAGCACCATCCCGCCCGATTGCTGCACGACGTCCAGGAACCGCTCGGTGTCAAAGGGGAGCGAATAAAGATCAACGATCGTCGCCGAGACCCCCGCCTTGTCGAGCAGTTCGAGGGCCTTATTGGCTTCGTGCACCATGTAACCCGCGGCGGCGAGCACGATGTCGCGTCCTTGATTGAGAACCTCAAAGCCGCCGAGATTAAATATAGTGTCGTCGCTGTATAAGAACTCGGTTTCCGCCCGCAGCGTCCGCATGTAGACTACGCCCTCATACTCGGCCATGGTCTGGGTGAGCGCGTAAGCGGCGAAAGCATCTGAAGGTTGGAGAACATAACAGCCGGGGTTGCCGCGATGATCGCGCATCGTGCTCAGCGATCTGAACCAGGCTACGTCGGGCATGCTCATCTGGCTGGGACCATCTGCGGCGAGCGTAATACCGCTGTGGCTCCCGACGATTTTAAGATTGGCCCCGCTGTAGATCCCCATTTCGATCTGATCATAACCCCTGGTTACAAACTTGCTAAAGGTGGTTGCGAAGGGCACCTTGCCACCGGCTGAGAGGCCCACCGCGACTGAGAACATATTCTGTTCGGCGATCTTACATTCCAGGAAGCGGTCGGCAAGAGCAGGATCCTTCTTGAAGACCTCGGAAAAGGTGCTGTTGGAGACATCGGCATCAAGGACTACGACACGGTCGTTGGCGTGGCCCAGAGCGCGAAGCGCGAAGCCGTACGCGCGGCGAGTGGCAAGCGTGCCGGTTTGCAGCAGGGTTTCCATGTCGTTTTGCTTCATGTACTCGCTGAGCGTTGGGGCTTCGCTGGCAACAAATTCCTTGTGCTTATATTCGGGGGGTGCGTCGATCGTAAACTGGTCGCTGCTCGCGAGGGAGCTTGTCATTTCGATGCGTTTTGCCTCCAACTCGCTCAACGCGCGTTTGAGTTGATCACCGGTGGGGGGCTTGCCGTGCCAGCCTTGGCCTTGAACGCTGGGGCTTCCCCAACCCTTCACCGTCTTGGCCACCACCGCGATCGGCTTGGGGCTGTTTTTGTCCAGTTCACGGAAGGCTTCGAAGGCGGCCTTAATCTGCGGTGGTGCGTGCCCATCGATGACTTCAACCTGGTAGCCCGCGGCGGCCAGCTTCGCCGCGATGGTGTCGGCGGACTGCTGATTACTTACTTTATCTGCCTGACCGTAATCATTGCAGTTGAAGATCGGCAGCACGTTGCGTAACTTACGATCAACGATGTAATCAAGCGCCTCGGCAATCTGGCCCTCTCGCGATTCCCCGTCCCCGATAATACAATAAATTCGCTTTTCCAAACCATCAAACCTCGCCGCCTCGCCAAGGCCCGCGGCGACACTCAGCCCCTGGCCCAAGGACCCAGTGGCAGCGTCAAAGAAAGGAAACCCTTCCATGGGATTGGGGTGGCCGTCCAGTTCACTCTCGGCGTTGCGCAGGTTACGTAAATCTGCCACGGTCAGCTTGCGCCGCGAGCCCTCTTTACCATATAGAACACCCAGTTCCGCACAGGCGGCGTACACGGCCGGAACGGCATGTCCTTCTGAGAGCACCAAGCGATCGCTAGTGGGATAATCAGGGTAATCGGGCGACCACTTCATTGTGTGAAACAGCAGAACGGTCACGAGGTGACTAATGCTCGCGGAGGTTGTCGGATGCCCGCTCCCTGCGGTGGCGGTCATTTCTAGAGACGAGCGACAAATCTTGACGGCTTGAGCGTGTACAGCGGCTTCAAATGACATGCAGACTCCCGGAGAAGGACCAACCGACCATCCCGTCCTGCAGGCTGCGATGCGGCTCGAAGCCGACCACCGCGCGAGCAGAAGGAATATACTAGTATAGCACTCGGTCCGTGGTAGGGGCAGAAGAGGAGGGAAACTACTTTTAGAACGACACGGGCCGAACTGGACCGAGAATGTAGCGCACTCCCCGCCGGTTGTCTGTTTTCACGCCGCTGGAGCCCAACTTTTGGCCCATATTATCGGCACCGGTGAACCCGGAAATTGGGTTGGCTGGCGTCCGCTTGGGGCGTGCAATCTCGCATCATGCAACTGGGCGATGCTCGGCGGCCCACGCGAAGCGGTAGGTGTGACCGCATTCTGGGCAGGCGATCATCGGCTGTAGGCCGCGGAGGTCATACTCGCAACGCGCGCAGGTAGCACCAATTCCCAAGCGAGGCGCCCCGTAGCGTTTGACAATGCCCGCCCAAGCCCCCTCCTTAGCGCCGAGGTATTGGCACACGGCCATCGGCGCGGCAAAGATGAGTGAAGCCATGATGACGACATCGCGCACACTTATCGTGAGGATGCCTAGGCCGACTAGGACGCCCCCTACCACCGTTCCGGTCACAATGGCGAGCGGGGCAGCGGGCGAAGTTTTGCAGGTGGCGAACGCCGCACGTTTGAGTTGGGTGTAACAAATCAGACATCCTGCCGGCAGCGTTATGAGTATTGTCAGCCAGCCAAACATTTGTGCAAGGCCCCATCCGACACCGGATAGCAAGCCCGTCAGCATCACCGCAATACCTACAGCGGCTAGAGTGTTAATAGTGGTAAAGAATGTGGCAACGCCGCGGCCAGGTCGAGGTGGCGTGGACTCCTCATCGTTCACCGGGTCAGGTTGCGGGGAGGTGGTGGAGTGTTCAGCGGAATCAAAGATAACATGTTGCGGTTCGAGCGCTCGATGAACACTGCGCGCGTCCCCCACCGCTTCGTCGCGAGCTATGACCACGTCTTCGTGCTGATCCTGCGGAGATGCTCGAGTTGGCTCAGTCATGGAAGCTCGTGTCTGAAGGGTTGGAACGAGTTTACGTGCTTCGCACCGAAAGGTTCTACGGACTTATGTTTTGTGACCAAGCTCGCAACGAGGGTTGCGGAACTAGGCGAGTGTTGCGGGCTCTAACTGGAGAACCGCTCCCTCTGCGGTGAGACCAGGCCCAAATGCGAGCATCAGAACGGGCCCGCTGCATCGAGCGTCGAGCAACGAACGCAGGATAAACAGTACCGTACAGGAGGACATGTTGCCGTACTGCCGCAGGATATCTCGCGACGGCTGCATCTTTGCCTCGTCGATGCCCAAGGCGTCGCGGACTGAATCAAGCACCCGCGGACCCCCGGGGTGAATGGCGAAGCTGCCGATCTCTTTGATCCGCGCGATCGGCGTGGTGCCCGGAGAAAGCCACTTCTCCAGCCATGGATATAAGTGAGCACGGATGAGAACGGGGACGCTTTTGTCAAGCGTCATCGCGAAACCATTGTCGGTTATCTCCCACGCCATCGCGCTCGACGTTCCGGGGAACATGCAACTGCCCGTCGCCTCGACCATCACCATTCGTCCATCACCGTCGCGCGGCCGAGCGACCAGGGCAGCGGCCGCGCCATCGGCAAACAGTGCATTGGCCAGCATTCGATCCGGCCGACTTGTATATTGTAAGTGGAGCGTACATAACTCAACAGTGACGATCAGCACCACCGCGTCGGGCGAACTGCGCACAAGACCGTCCGCGACTCGTAGCGCATTGATCGCGGCGTGGCACCCCATGAAGCCTACATGCGTCCGCTCGGTCGTGTCCGCTAGCTCCAGTTCTGTGATGAGCGCGTGGTCCATACCGGGTGCTGCGAATCCTGTGCAGGAGACTGTAATTATGTGTGTGATCTCTGCCGGAGCTCGCTTCGCATCGGCGAGCGCGAGCCGCGCGGCTTGAACACCCAGTGCCGGGGCGACTTTTGAGAAGAGCTCCATTCTTGTTGCGGTTGAAGGCCCATTGCCCTGGGGAGAAGACTTGAGCGTGTAGAAATCCTGAAGAAGCGGAGAACTGTCTTCGCGGGTTTCCAGGAGCACAACGCTGTGGCGTTTATCCACGCCGCTCTTCTGGTGGAGCACCGCGCATAGCCCCGCAGCGGTGCCGGTCAGCGCTGACCGTTCCTGCATGAACGTAGATGCCTGGAGCTGCGATGCCGACTCTGGAGGAGTGCAGCAACCAATCCCCACAATCGCTGACCGCACTCTAGCCTGCTGAGAATCAATAGTTGACGCTGGCATTCCACCCCTTTTGTAGACCTTCCCGAGTTCGCTTTTTCGGCGATTGTTTACTCACCGGGCAGTCGTAAGGCCTCGCGACTCTTCGAGCAATTAACTTACCCGCGAGCGACCCGACGCCGGGGAGGCGAAGTAATGATATTGCAGCAGCGACACTGCGGCTCTCTCGGCAGAGGTGACGAATTTGGTCGCAAGAAGAGAAGCGTTCTCGCAGCTCGCAATCGTGCCAAGTTTGCCATGCCTCCGCCAACTGATGCTCCGCAGATCGATGGCATAGGAAATCCTCCGCGAGTGTGCAGGCCGCCTTCGCGCTCGCCAAGGCCCATGTCATTCCTTCCCCGGTGAATGGCTCAACGTAACACGCGGCGTCCCCGAGCACGAGCAAACCGCCGCTTGACACCCGCCGCCTGCTCCGCGTAAGTAAAGGAGTGCCCCGCGGCTTAACTGACGGGGGAACTCGCCATGCTACGCCGCATTCACCCAGTATCTCGTTAATTGCCGGGGCAATCCCTCCCGCGAGCCGCGCTGCCGATGGCGACAAAGCAGCGGCGAGGTGGTCCGTGCCGTCACCGAGCCGGACCACGCCGACATAACCACTCTTGCCCACATGCATCTCAATTATGCCCGCTGATTTGCCGCGATCAGGGGTGTCGCCATTCGCGATCAGCGGCATCGTCATTTGAACCCCGATGTGGCCGTCCGGCTCAACATCTGGCTCAAACCCGGGGAGGTCGTCAAGACTCGAGCCGCCCAACCCATCGGCGACCAACACGAGCGGTGCGGTTATGGTTTGCTCGTGCCCCCCGTGGGCTACATCCTTAAGCCGAACCGACCAAGCCCCAGCGTGGTCACGAGAGGTTACCTTCGCGATGCAACCTGGGCGAAAGACCGCCCCCGATGCGCATGCCCTACTCACGAGCAACGAATCCATGAAGCCCCGCGAGATGGCGACCCCCGGAGCTATAGGAAGCGTTACGCGCTGCCCACCGGCGAATAGACGTAACTGTTCGATAGGGACCGCTCCAAGGGCGGCCTCGATCCGCACATCTAACTCGTGGAGCATGGCAACCCCTGCCGCGCCGACGCAGCAGCCGCAGACCTTTTCGCGCGGCCAAAGGCTTCTTTCAACCAATAACACGCGCCGCCCCAAGCGCGAAAGCTGGAGCGCCGCTGCGGCACCGCCCACACCCGCGCCGATAATAATTATTTCGGGAAATATCACGATGTTGGCCTCCACTCCATCACCATCCGAAATGGCCAGCAATCGGTGATTGTGTGCCCATTCAACCGGGCCTGCTGAGCCGCTGAACCCAATTCCTTCGGTGTCAGCGCGGCCCGCACCGACCGCACCGAATCGGTGCGGACAACAGGTGAGCGAGTGAGCAATCTACCGGCGACGTGGGCCGCCGCGAGGCCCATGGAGCACCTTCGCAAATCACTTACCAGCAACTGTTGCAGCGTCAACTCTCGAGCGCGCTGAAGGACCAGCACGATCTCTTCGTGCTTCAGGTGGTGAAGGAAGAGCGAACATAATACGATATCGAATCGCTGACCCACCCCCAACCCCACCGCGATAAAGTAGTCGCCGGCGACGATATTGGCACGATGCGTGGTAAGGCTTAAACCGCGTATCCGTGCGGCAGCGCCCGCGACGTCGAGCGCTTCCTGGCTGATGTCCAGCACGTGAGCGTCTATCGGTATTCCCTCCGTCCTCGCCATCGCCGTGATCGCCAAGATTACATCACCTGAGCCCGCGGCGATATCGAGCACCCGAACCGGCGCGGGCGAAGTGAGCGCGACGTGCTTCATCCGCGTCCACAAAGCGCGAGCGGTGAAACTCAACACATTAATCCTGGCAAGCCCACGCAGCGCAGCGCGATGTTCCGCCGCGGGGAGTGCGGGGTCATCCATCAGTTCGGGTTGTAGCACGCGGTGCTTCATCAGCGGCGAAGATCCGGCGCGCTCACGCATCGGGCGTCGAAGCATACACCTTCGCCGACTTTGGCACACGAACTCATAGGCAAGTCACTCTCAGTATTGATGAATATTAACAACCGTTGGTCCAGCGCGTGAAGAAGACTTCAACATCGGACCCATCCACTCCCCCATCCTGATTGAAGTCGGCGTCGGCGGTGGCCAGCACCCAGGCTTCAAAGTAAGATTCCACATCCGACCCATCAACGCCGCCATCCTGGTTATAGTCGGCGGGACAGCGAACTTCCAACGTTGCCGCCGCGGTAAGAAAGCTACCGCACGCGGTTGTAATTATAACATTATAGGTACCCGCATCTGCAGCCGCCGCGCCGGAGATCACCAGCGACCCGGTCGCCGAGCCGCTCACCCGCCCGCCGTCCGACATTGCCACGCCGTTCCTTCGCCAACGTAATGTTGTGCTGGCCGTGGATTCAACGCCCACTCGAAGATTGGCCGTCGAATCGGCGGCGACACTTACATCCGCCGGCGGAAGGGCGATATACGGATTGCCGCGGAGTTCCCAGGTATCTGTCTGACCTTCCTGCAGTGTCTGCCCGCCCGCGGCAATGTAGCGGTTACGGTGGGAATCATAAGCAAACCCGCCCATGTAACGCAGCGGCGGTTGGCTTCCCGCCACCGTCACCGCCGTCCACACTCCCGCACGATACTCCCAAAGATCGTTACGGCGGCCCTGCACATTATCTTGCCCACCGTGCAACACCATAATTTTACGGAATGAATCCCACACCATCAGTGGCCCTAGCCGTGCCGGAGGCCCCGTAACCGCTGTCTGCGCCCAAGTCGATCCGTCCCATTCCCAGGTGTCGCCAAGCGGCACGAATGAATCGGTGCCGCCACCAAACATTACCAGCTTGCCCCGCACCGGGTCAAAGGCCATACCGACAAATCCACGAGGTGATGGCACCGGACCCGGCGGATTGCGATCAGTCCAAGCCGTTCCGTCCCACTCCCAGGTGCCGGGCACGTTATGTTTACCGCCGAAGAGCACCGTGCGCCCGCGCCAAGAGTCATAACCCATCCCCGCGCCGTGCCGCGCGATCGGCCCTGAGAAAGTTTTGACGCCCCAGTTGCCACCGTCAAACTCGTACGTTCCGCCGATGTGATGGTTGTTAACATTTCCCGCAACTCCGACGAAGCTTGCTCCGCCATTCAGAACGATCACGCCGCGGGTTGAATCGTAACTCATGCCCAGCTCCCAACGCTTGGGCGCGGCGAACTGAACCGGCAACTCTCGCCACGCATTGCCCTCAAGAACGCGGATATCCGAGAACTCAATATAATCCGGGAATCGCCCGCTCGCCCCTCCGTACAGGAGTGTGCGTGCGGTTTGAGAGTCATACACCATCATAAAAGAATGCCTGGGCCCGGTCGCCGAGAGTGTCGTGGTGGACACTTGACGCCAACCGAGATACCCGCAGGTCTGCCCCTGCGCGGCTGCGCACAAAACGGCCGCCACCGCCAAAGCAGATGTGAAACTTGTTTGACTGGGCATCATCACTTTTCTCCATTCTAAAATTAGTATCTGCATCAAACCCTGACGACCCGCCGAACCAAAAACCCAATCAGTATCGCGGTCACAAACATGGTAGCGCGCCCCGATTGAATGTTATCTCCCCTGCTCTTTCGAGCGGGCGTGGAGATCAGATGATGGGAGCTGAAATGTTGGCACGCTGCTCCCTGCGGCCGGGCGAAGGCTGCTTAGCGCATGCTGGCTCCGGCCTCGTTCCCCTAGGCCGTATAATCCGCGATGCATCGTCGCCCTACCGCGCGCTGGACGCGAATATTGCTCCTCTCTCTCGCTGGCCTGTGCTCTGTTGCGGGCTGTAGTGCCGTTGGCTTCATGGCAGAATCATACAGGAAAGATAGCACCAAGGAAGTTAAGGCCGCCTATACCGGCCTCGAAGGCAAGTCGTTCGCGGTGGTTGTGACGGCCGACCGCATGATTGAAGCTGACCATCCGGGCATCACCGACCGCCTCGCAGGCAAAATTACCGAACGACTTGCAAACACGCAGAATCTTCCCAAAGCGTCCGGCTTTGTTCCAACGAAAGAAGTACTGCGTTACCTTTACGACAACCCGGCTTGGCCCGCGCGCCCGTTGAGCGAGCTAAGCAAAGGGCTTGGCGGCGTTGACCGTTTGATTTACATTCAGATTACCGAGTACCGCCTTAACGATCCCGGTAATGCGTACGAATGGGATGGGGTTGCATCGGGGACGGTTGCCGTTATTGAATGTGACGGGCCCGCGCCCGACGAGTTTGCGTTCGAGCAGTCGATCGGGGTCCCATTCCCCGGAAAGCGCGGGTTAAGCCCTGAACAAATCTCCGCGGCACAGGTTACGTCGGCGCTTTCATTGCGATTCATCGATCGAGCATCGTGGCTTTTCTATAACCATCAAGAACCTTATTACCCCGAGTACTAGTTCACCGGACGGCGACCGCCGAACGCCGCGAACCCCTACTCGCTGCTCCCCGAATCACAAAAACTGCGTTCGTGTTACAGAGTCAACGCCGAGGCGTCAGCGAACCAACCGCCCGATATCACTGCGATTTAGTTATGTTAGTTTCCATTGCTCGTATCTTCCAGGCCTTAAGCGTCGCGTTACCGGTCGCGTTGCTATCGGTAATTTTGGGCGGCTGTAACATTGTGGGTCCGGCGGTGGTGCTCATCCACGGCCCGGAAAAGCAAGCTGCTCAGTTTGATCCACCGGCGGAGCGACCAACGGTCGTGTTCATTGACGATCGGCGAAACTGGCTCGATCGCCGAGCCCTGCGCAATACCATCGCGCGCACAGCGAGCGATGAGCTGCTCAAGGCCGGTGCGATCAAGACCGTTATCGACCCCAAATCCGCCCTCACCCGGGTAAGCGGCGAGCAGGAAAGCGGCCCCGTAGATTTAGCCACGCTGGGCGCCTCGGTGGGGGCCGAAGTGCTTATCTTCGCCACCGTCGATGAGTTCACACTCTCCCGCGATGGCGCTACCTTTCAGCCCACCGCCAGGCTTCGTGTGAAGGTAATTGACTGTGTGAACAAGCCCGCGCGGCTCTGGCCCGACGATACCAAACCCGACGGCTATCTTCTGGAAGTTGTACTCCCTTACAAGCAGGGCACGAGCCCGAAGAACGGCAACGAGTACATGCAAGCGCAGGAGCGGCTGGCTAAGTCCACGGGTGAAGACCTCGCCAAGTTATTCTATAAGCACGTGATCCAACAGCGGGTGAGCGATCTGAACGATCGAAAGAAACAGAGCTAGGCAACCCGGGCTCGCAACTCCGATCCTCACCCTCCGATGGCCCAACGTCTGCTTAACATTCTTGACCGGGCCGACGGTTGTCAATCACCGCTTATTTCATGCCGCGAACTCATGTCTGCCCTGAATCGCCGCAGTGACACCGAGATCATTGCCAATGAGATATGGGCACTCGACGGATCGCGATCGGTAAGCGAAGCGCAGCTAGTAGGAATTGCCGCTTCAGCTGTAAGTGCGTATCGAAGCGCATCCCTGCTTCAGCAGTTTGCGAGTCGCACGCTCTCTCAAGGTGATGTCCCCGCTGTGTGCGTTCACTCTGGTGCTCTGCGCCGCGACGATCTTGCGATTCCCGGCAGTTTTGCGGTTGCGTTGGGCATTCTTGCATCGCGCGGCTTGCTGGTAGACGCGATGGATAGTGCTCACAAAAGCCCGCTCCCCCTCTCCGGCAGCCACGGTCTCTTGACCCCCGACTTTGACGCCACGCTCCGACACGAACTACGCAGTGATTACGCTCTTAATCCCTCGACCACGCTGATCGCCCCTCTCACCGATGATCCACGCGATGTTGATGCGTTTGAGTTCTGCGTACTTGCAGGCATGCTCCGCGTCGGCGGCCGGGATGTTGCGCTAATCCTCCCTCGCGCCGCCCGCCGGATCGATCGCGCAATTCGCCACTACCGCGAGGGTTATGTTCGTCGACTTCTACTGACCGACGATCCCATCATCGCGGCCTATTCTGCGGTTGATATCGGGATTGCGCCCATGCACCGAGCAGCCACTCCTGGCGATGTCGCAGTCTGCTTCGACGCGCTCCGAAACCATGTGAAGATCGCTGTCGATGCTACAACCAGCGAGCTGATGGACCAGAGCTTGGTTCTGGGCCCGGCAACGGTGCAGATCGCCCGTGCCTACACCCCCGCCGCGTTCGCTGCGGCGGCAATGCGACTACTGGAAAATGACGAACTTGGATCGCCGCGCGAGGCGAACATGAGTCCTTCCGCCACTCGCGCAGAGATATCGGAGTTAATACTCTTTACTCTTACTTCGCTGGCCAGGCCCGCTTCAACCTCGGCGTTGACGGCCGCGACTGGGCGAACATAAGTGCTGGCTTCTGGCTAGCTCCGTCAACCCCGGTTTGATTACGTTGTGTTAAGTGATTGGTGAGCAACTCGATTCGGATACCTATGAAGCACTACCGGCTTAACTTCGTTTGCATGGGCAATATTTGCCGTTCTCCGCTTGCGCGTTGCATCTTTGAGCATCTCGCGCAAGAGCGAAACCTTTCTTCGAACTTTACATTGGATTCCTGCGGTACCAGCAGCTGGGAATCAGGCAAACCCGCCGATCCGCGCTCCGTGCAGGTCGCGGCCGCGCACGGCCTCACGCTTGTCAATACCGCTCGACAACTTCGGGCCCGCGACTTTGAGGACTTTGATCTACTGCTCGCGATGGACCTGCACAACATCTCCGAGTCAATCCGCATCGGAGGTCCTTTTCACAAAATCCGGTTATTACGTTCCTATGATCCTCTTCTTGCAGACATTGCCGATGATCACCGCCAAGTACCCGACCCTTACCACGGTGGCGACAATGGCTTTGAGCTTGGGTATCAGATGATCGAACGCGCCTGCGTTGGCTTGCTCGATACACTCTCAGCGGACAAGTTCAAATAATATTCTCGGGTTATTATGGTCACCGCAGCCCTCGCGGGTGAGATAATATAATTAATCCCTCGCGTTTCCTACCTGACCGCGCGTGGCAGAATCGTCTACGGCGCGCTGACAAAGATATGCAGTCGCTGGCCGCGCAGTTTCCACCCTCGCGCCGTCGCCGCGTGCGAGCAGAGTTCGATCAGGCCGGGAACCTCCACCTCGATTACCAGCGGCGGCTGGGAAGAGGGCTCGCCGCGAGCATTGACGGGAATCAGAATAGCCCGCGGAGTTTGCCCATACACCAACAAATAATGCGCGTTATCGCCGTCATACAGCACACGATGAACTACTCCCGCCTCTTGTAAGAGTTTAATCGTCCGGTAGACTGTGGCCTTGCTGACCCGAACCCCCGTGCCCTTCACTTTCGCCATCACCATTTCCGCATCGAAAAGGCCATCGTGCCGAACAATGGTATCGAGCACTTGCGCCCGCTCTGGAGTATACTTCAACCCCTCGCTTTTAAGTTTGCGTCTGAAGACTGCACACAAGGGCTCGATAATCTCGATTGCTGCCTCCAAATCAGACTGCTCTCGTCCACTCACCATATCAGAATCATAACCGACCCGTGGGCCGCCGCCCGACGGATCCACCCAGCCCGTGTTCGCCTCTTCTGCCGTGCCTGCTATATTACTTTAGCCAACCAACGCTCCCGCCAGGCGGGATGGCGAAACCACTCTTAGAGCAAGCGTGAATATGAAAGCGGGCCCATCCAACGAGCCGCTTGGCTTCGCTACGCTCACCCGCGTATGGTGAAAGAATGTCGGCTAGCGATTCGGGCAGGTCGCGCGAGCGCTAGTGGCTCGGCGCGTCCGCACGTCCTAGACCTCAGATCCGCAGCAACTATCGTTGATCCGACCGCCCCGGAGTCGACTAGCAACCGCCTATCCCCTCAAACAAGGCCCCGGCAGTCGCCACTTGAACGTAAGCTAAATGATGCGTGCCCTTCTCATCCTGCTCGCCCTCTCACTGCTGGCGTTCCTGTCTCTGGCCTCCTTCGGCGGTGGACTCCAAAGTACCGCAGCGGCGGCCCTCATCACTCTCCTCTCCCCGGCCCCGCTACTCGCCCTCGCTTACATTCTGGGCGGCTTAGGTTTAGGGAGCCTCTTCCGTCGCGTCGTGCCCGACTCCAGGGAAGCGCAGAAGTCGCTGACTTTGGCAACCATCCGCGGTGCGCTTGGCTTGACCACACTCCTCACTTATTCGCACCTGCTAGGCACGGTAGGCGGCTTTTCGCATGGTTACTCATCAGTAGCACTCGCGTGGTTGCCCATCGCCGCCGGTGTCGCGTTGCTCTCCGTAGCGGGCAAGGCCGCCGCTCGCTTGAAGTCGCTCACCTCACTGCTCACTTCGGAACTTTTCACCGACGAATCGAAGTCTGCGTTAGTAAGCGAAGGGTCGCAAGGCGGCCAGACTCTGCGTTTGCACCGCTTTTCGCTCTTATTAATTCTTCCTGCCGCCGTCCTTCTGCTCGCGGCCTGCAACGCGCCCGGCTATCTTTGGGAGAGCGAGTTTGGCGGTTACGATGCCCTCAGTTATCACTTACAACTACCCGTAGAATGGAGCGCCAACGGAAGGCTCTGGCCGCTTCAGAATAACGTCTATTCGTTTCTTCCCTCGTACGCCGAGGCCGCCAACTACCACCTCGCGGCGTTAATGCACGCCACGTCTCCCGCCTCGCCCCTCGTAACGCCGTTGCAGGCTTCGATTTGGCCAATCTCCTGCCAGTTTCTTCACGCGGCGTTCACGCTCTTCGCCGCGTGGTGCATCGGTGTCGCGGCGAACACAGCCCTTCACTGCTCAGGCCTTGTTCCTAGGGCAGCTCCAGGCAGACCGACCAGTCCTAGCCCACTCCCACTGCTTGCCGGTGCGCTCGCCCTCGCCACCCCTTGGACAGTCGTGATCGGATCGCTCGCTTACAACGAGATGCCGATGCTCGCCTTTTTCGCTGCATCTGTCGCGTGTGCATTGTACTCGGGCGAATCCAAGCAAAGTTACGTTCCCGGCGACGAACCGTTACCCCCGCATCCGCTGCGCTCTCCCATCCTCCGCAGCATGGTCTGCGCCGTACTGCTTGGGGGTGCCATCGGGTGCAAACCTACCGGACTTATATTCTGCGCTGTGCCAATAGCAATCCTGCTTTTCGGCACCTTCCGGCGCGAAGGGCACCGCTGGCCCACAATCGCAGCCGCAGCAAGCGTCGCAGCCGTTACCGGCTTGGCAATGTTAACTCCCTGGCTCGCCCGCAACTATTGGGCCTCGGGCAATCCAGTCTTTCCATTCGCGGCTCACCTCTTCCCAAGCGCGAACGGCGGCACGGGCCACTGGAATTCCGAACAGGTAAAGCGTTATTTAGCGGGCCATCATTTTTCGGGCTCGCTACTGCAGTCTCTGCGCTTGATGTTCCTCCCCGATCCCACCGACCCCGCAGGCGCGCGTCACCGCGGCTTGATGCACCCGCAGTGGCTCCTCTTTTTCCCGGCAGTTTTCGCCGCGGTAGTGGCTATAGCGCTCACCTCGGGTCGCGTAGGCTCCCAAACCGATAAAAATGAGCCGCGAAAACCATCGGCGCGTCGCTCAGCGTTTCGGTGGTCCGTGGCGAGCGATCTTGTAGCGGTATTTATGTTACAACTAGGGTTGTGGCTGCGCACTACCCACGTGCAGTCTCGCTTTCTGATTCCGCTGCTCGTCACTGGGTCACTTATCGTTATCATTGCGACGTCGCGGCTTGCGCGGTGGCGAGGCGCAGAACGCCAGGCCCAGGAAAAGGATAACAAGAATGACAAGCCGGACAAGCCGGACAAGCTTGACAGGCTTGACAGGCTTGACAGCCTTGACAGGCAAGTCCGCTGGCCCACGATCGTGGTCACCGCGATCGTGATTGGGCAATCTGTTGGGCTAACTTATATCTTTCTCAGCCAGCGAAACTGGAGGCCCAACGCGCTGCTCGCGATCACCACCGCCGACCGGACCGGAGATTCGCTCCGACCAGCACTCGCCGCGCCCTTTGATCGATCTCAATCGACCGCACAACTTTTGGACAACTTCACCCCAGAGCAAACAATCAATCTACTGCTCCCGCCTAACGCCCGCGTTCACATCATCGGCGGAGCAACACCTTTTTATTATGTGAGACCTGTCCGCTACCAAACCACTTGGGATACATGGCCCTCCCTCAACCTCGATGGTTCACCTCAGGGCGTCGATGCGGGCGATTTTCTGCTCGTAGACTTCGCCGAGATCGACCGCCTTCAACGCTCGGGAACTCTGCAGCCCGGCTTCAATATTGCGCAGCTAAGTGCGTGGCTGCAACGAAGCTCGCAGCCGCTCCGGACTTGGCCCGCCACCGGACAGGTTCTCGTGCAAGTCGGCCAAGCACTTTCAGGGAAGAAACAAACTCCTGGCCAGCCGCCAGCGCCGGAATCTCCTCCGGCCCCATCGAACTGAGCTTTTCTCGCGATACCAATCGCCGCGTTCCTGATCGCCGCGCTTCCCGTCCTGCTTACACTTATATCACTTGCCGTCCGTTTCTGATCAATCTCCGCTTGCTCCCGCACCCACCACCCTCGTAGTCACGCCAAAGCACAGCGCGCTGCGTACAGCTCTCCAACTGCTCGGCTTTGCACTTTGCATGGGTTTACTCTATTGGTGCATCCACAATGCGCTTCGCCCGGAAAATGCCGCCAAGCTCGAACGCCTCAAAGACGCCCCTCCAAGTCTGCTCGTCACTCTTCTGGGCTTATCTTTGCTCAGTCTGCTCTTGAACGGAGCTAAGTTCTGGGTCGTAATTTCCCCGGTACATCGGCTTAAGTTCTGGGATGTCCAGGCCGTCAACGGAATCGCGGCGGTCGCCAGCTACGCCCCGGCTAAACTAAGTATTGTCGCTCGCGCCTTAATTCATCAGCGTCGCGACGGTGTACCGCTCCTCACAGCAGGAGCGTGGATGGTCGCGGTGGGGCTACTTCTTTTGGGCGCACTCGTGCCGCTCATCGCCGTCTCCCTGTGGCGCAAGCAGATAGATATGCTCTTCGTCGTCGTTGGAACGATCGGGCTCGTTGTCAACTGGGCGCTCATCGTTTCTATTGCCCGCGCCTTTGCTGGGCAAGCAGGCCTAGAGCGTGTACGACGCGTCACCGCCCGCCTTTCGCTCTTGGGCAACCGCGTCGAGTCACTTACTCGGCGATTCACCCATAGCCAAGTCTTCGGCAAGCTCTTCGCCTGTTTCGACATGCTGGCCGACGCCCGAACCGTCGCCGCGGCACTCGCCATCCGCGTCCTTGATCTCCTTGTCCAAGCAGCCCGGTTCCTCGTTGCGGCTCAGATTGTCGGCGTAACATTAACAATTGATACGGCCGTGATCGCCGCGTGCACTTTCTACCTCATCGGGGTCCTGAGTCCCTCGGGCGCGCTCGGCGCCCGCGAGAGCGGCACCACCGGCCTAGCCTCCTTTCTCACGATACCCGGAGTTACGGGCGGAGGTTTTGCGCCCATCTCCCTCATCGTCAGCGGCACCGAAATAATAATTAACATCACCGCAGCGTTCATCGGCTTGCTGTGGCTCAAGCCCTGGCGGCTCCTCAGACGCGCACCGACATAGCCCCCCCGCTTCATCGCGGGTGGCTCGATCACTGGCAATCGACAAACAATCATTGCGGGTCGGGCGGGTCATTCAGCGCCCTTCGTCGTGCGTAGCCCGCACCTTACTACACTCTCTTCGCCATGCCCGGCCATTACACTTTCTGCGATAACCTTACATCGCTCGCCCCGCTCATCGACCTTCGACCCAGCTCACAGCTGCGGACCGGCGCGCTGACCACGTCCGAGCGCTTCGAGCAGCTCCTTAAATCAACCTGCCTCGCGACTTATGATGCCAGTTGGCCCGCGACCCACTGGCCCGCAGCCAGCACTGATTTTCTCGCCCTTCCGCAGCCCGCGCTCGCCGTGAACGGCCGTCTGGCGATACCGCCTCCTGACCTTCATTTACTTTCAGTTGGCGATTATATCACAGAGGAGGGCACCGGCCGCTTTATTGCGGGAGTTCTTCCCGCAGCTGATAACCAGTCTCTCGCGGATATCGCCAGCGGAACCGGTGCCGGTGGATGTACTCGCCTGGTACGCGAGGAACCTGCCGCGCACATTCTCACGCGCCCCTGGCACATCCGCGCGCTCCGAGACAAGTGCCTCGCCATCGACCTCGCCTTGCTCATTCAGCGCATTCCCCCCGCGGCACCGCACCCAGCAGTTACAGTTATACTGAAGGAGGGCACCGCCGGGCTCCACGTTCATCCAACCGCCCGTATTTACCCCGCCACGATCTTTAACTGCGAGTCCGGCCCAATCGTAATTGATGAGCACGCCACCGTGATGCCTGGCGCCCAGCTCATCGGGCCTTGTTATATTGGTCCGCACAGCACAATCCTCGAGATCGCCACCATCCGCCCTCAGACGTCGGTGGGTCCTTGGTGCAAAGTAAATGGCGAAGTATCGGGCACCATATTCCAGGGGTTTTCAAACAAAGCCCACGATGGCTTCGTTGGAGATTCTTACCTCGGCGAATGGGTCAATCTCGGGGCGGGAACCACCACCAGCAACCTACTCAATACCTACGGCGAGATCACCGCCCGCCAATCCGCCGCGCTCGGCAACGAGCGAACTGGTCTTACGTTTCTCGGCTCGATCATCGGCGACCACACGAAGACCGCCATCTGCACGCGCCTCATGACCGGAACCATAATTCATACGGGCGCGATGATCGCTTCCTCGGCGCCAGCTAGCGGCTGTATCCCGCCGTTTGCCTGGATCACCGACGCCGGGCAACGACTCTACCGGCTTGAAAAGTTCTTGGAGGTGATGCGCTCCGCGATGCAACGCCGAAAATGCGAGCCCGCGGCCGACCTTATTCACCGAATCAAAGTCCTCCACGCCGCGGCGAGCGGGGAAGATCCGCGTTCATGAGCCCCTACAGCTCCGTGTACTGCCCACACCCGTGACCACCTCCCCGCAAACGCCCGATCAAGCCATCGACTGCATCCTCAACGCTGTCGCGATCTCCTGCCACACTGTCAACATAACATTAGCCTCCGCCTCCGGGCATATCCTCGCGGACAATATAACTACAGATCGTGATAGTCCGCCCTTTAACGCCAGCTCGATGGATGGCTTCGCCGTGGACCTTGCGCTGCTCCGCGCCGGTTGCACCCCCATCGTCGCCGAATCTCGGATCGGTCACGCGCCACCCAACATAACATCCGCCACTGCCTTTGCCGTACGCGTCGCCACCGGGGCAGCCGTCCCCTCCGCTTGCAACTGCGTTATCAAGCACGAACTGATCGAGAGCGTAACTCAAACGGAGATCACGCTCTCGCAAGCCACCATCGACGCCTGCAAACCCGGCCAAGCCATTCGTACCCGCGCTGAGAATGCCCGCGCCGGGATACTGCTGCCCACCGCCGGGCTTGAGATCACGGCCCCCATCACCGCCCTTCTCGCCGCGACCGGGCATAACATAATAAATGTTCGCGCCCCCCTGACTGTCGCGATCTTAACCACCGGCGATGAACTTGTTGCGCCCCCCCACCATCCCGGCCATTATGCCGTCCGCACATCCAGCGGCCCCGCCCTCCACACACTCCTCGCCCGCCGCCCC
>CAYVFW010000015.1:0-31832 GCA_964450325.1 uncultured Phycisphaeraceae bacterium
AAAGAGGTTGCTTGCGGAGCGCGTCGGCGCAGGTCAGAGGATCCAAGGTCGCCGCTTGAAGATAAGCCTTTCTCAAGGCGATTCGTTTGCTCGCCGGAACGCTCAACGCGTGGGGTCGCCCGGTTCGCGCTCGGGAATAAAAGTAATCCTCCCACCTGCTTCCCGTTATTTGAAGCAAGTTGCCACCGCTCCCCACCATGACGCACGCGGCGACCGGAAGGGTTAACTTGGTAAGTAGGGCCGGTGTCATCAGACTCCCAAGGCTGCACCCTACCACAACTAAAGGTTTGCCCGCAAGCTCCTTGGCGGAGGTTTGAACGAAAGTGAGTGCCGCCGCGTGGGCGAGCGCATACTGACCAATCGCATCGTCAAACTCAAAGGCGGCCAGCGCGCCCGCGCCTAGAATCCCAACCTCCACAGCCGCGGCAGTTGAATCTAACCGATACTGCGGAGTGTCACTTTCTTTCGGAACGAAGACTCCGATACTGCCCGGTGCACTGCCCATGCGATCACGATCGGACATAAGGGGATCGCCCGAAGGAATTCGGACACCCGATGGCCGTATCCAAGTAAAGCCGTCATGAGTGAGCACCACCCAACCCTTGGCTTGGAGCGCATTAATCAGCGGTGCCTCGAAGCGGTAACCGTTAAGGCCCCACTGGTGCAGGACCAGACCTTTTATGGGTGGGCTGGAGGCGGTTCGCTCGGGCCACCAGACGCGGAAGCGGATGCGAAAATCAGCGGTTGATGTAAGTACCGAACTGCGGACTTTAAGTTGTTGATCGGTCGCCGCGCTATTCATGGCCTCCATGACCGAGGCCATCGCCCCCCCGTTTCGCCACGCCAGATATGAGAACGATCTGAGATTGGATTCGAGTAAATTAAACCCATTCCCGCCGCCCGCCTCTGGCTGGAAGTGCAAGGTTGGCTGGTAAACGATCAAGCCTCCCTCCACCTGAGTAATGCGCACGGGAGGAGCAAGCGGGCTATCAGTCCCGGGCCGCTGCAAGAGTTCGGCGGGAAAGTCGCTAAAATTTGTGGGCCAGCGCGGTTGAACGGAAGACCTTTTAAAACCAGTCGCCGGGCTTATTTCTCCTTCGCTGGGCCCATTGTTCGTTTCGCTCGTGCCGCTGGGTAGACCTTGCCCAGAACCAACGCCGTTGGCTGTCGCAGCCGCTGGCATGATCTTTCGAAATCCGCAGCCCGCCAAATAGTTTGAGAAAATAAGAGCGATGGTTGTCAATGCCCATACCGCCCTGCCAAGTTGCTGCGCGTGATTCATACGCAGGATCGTACTTCTGCTGCGGCACCGGCACGCATTTGGTTCGCAAGTGGGTTTTTTAGGACCACAGCAATGGCCTGCACCTGCAACGATTCAGTCATGGACCTTGATCCCAGCTCACTCTCACCCTCAGACTGCTACAAAATTCTCATCGGCGCGATCGTGCCGCGGCCTATCGCGTTTGTTTCGACTCGCTCCGCTGCCGGTCAAGACAACCTCGCACCGTTCTCATTCTTTGCTGGGGTCGGCTCTAACCCGATGACGGTTCTCTTTTGCCCCGCCAACACGCCCCACGGAACCGAAAAAGACACTCTTCGGAACGCCAAACCAGTCGCGGAGGGAGGAACCGGAGAGTTTGTGATTAACGTGGTACCCGCTTCCCTCGGCGCGAAAATGGCCCTTTGCGCGGAGCCGCTGCCCTTTGGCGAATCTGAGTTTGACCTTGCCAACCTGCACACCAGCCCAAGCTTAAAGGTGGCACCGCACAGGGTTTTGGAATCTCCGCTATCGCTGGAATGTACCACGGTTCAGGTGATCCGGACAAACCCGGGGCAGCCTGCGGGCGGAAACATCGTTATTGGCCGGGTGGTGCATATCCATGCTCACGATGAGGTGATGAACGAGCGGTATCACGTGGACCCGGCGAAGTTAGACGCGGTGGGGCGGATGGCCGGGGAGGCCTATTGCTACACCCGCGACCGATTCAACATGAAAATGGGACGCAGTAAACCGGCTGATTCGCGTTGAGAAGCCAGATTCACCGCCCTCTTCGCTTGCCGACACCTTCCTCACCCCGCTATACTTTTGGCCGTACCTTTGGCGGTGCGGGAATCGGGCTTGTAGCTCAGTTGGTAGAGCGCACCCCTGATAAGGGTGAGGTCGTCGGTTCGAGTCCAATCAGGCCCACTTGCTGGATCCGTCTGCTTTGCGGTAGCGTCGTCTACGGCTAGACTGTTCCAGCGAAAGCTCGCCCCTGCGGCGGGCTTTTTTTATTGGAACGCTTCTCGATGGAGCGTACCTTACCTTTTGCAGGCTGTGGCCGCTGCGCGGGGCCGACTGAATGACCTTCGCATCCTCACCCAAGCTCTCAGCTTTGACGCTCATGGCACCTGCCAAACTTAATTTGGCACTGAGCGTCTCCGCGCCGATCTCTGTGCCGGGGCCGAGGGCTGGGTTTCACGCGATTGCTTCTTGGATGGTTCCGATATCGCTTTGTGATGAAGTTCACTTCGCGCCTGGTGGCGCGTCGATGAAACCAGCGGAGCGGTTTGGCGTTTGGTGGTGTGAAGATGCGCCAAAGCCAACGCTTATTGACTGGCCCATCGAGAAAGACCTGGGCTTTCGAGCACTTACGTTGATCGAGAAGCTTTGCGGGGGGGCGCTTCCGGTCATAATCTCGCTGCGCAAACGCATACCAACAGGCGGTGGGCTTGGGGGAGGATCTAGCGACGCTGCGGCGGTGCTGATGGGGCTTAACCGACTTTTCAAACTCAATCTAACTCACGAACAACTTTTATCGGTGGCGGTTACTTTGGGGTCTGACGTTGCGTTCTTTATCGATGAGTTTAATTATGTGTCGGGGATTGAAACGACGCCGCGTGGGGCGTTGGTTACTGGGTTTGGGGAGCGAATCAAGCGAGTGCCGCTAGCCGACAATTTATTACATTCTCGGGTGTGTGTGATTATCCCGCCGTGCGCGTGCCCAACGGGGGCGGTGTATCGTGCGTTTGATGGTTTTGTTTCGCTGACACCGCGAAAGGAGGCGGATGATGGCAGGGTGCGCCGGCTCATGACCCACTCTTCGGGTGTGTTTCCCGCAGAAGAGTTGTTCAACGACCTCGCGCACGCGGCGTGCGCTGTCGCGCCGCAGTTGGGAGCGATGCACGCGAATCTCCAAGGATACTTTGGGCGCCCTATCCATATTACTGGCAGCGGTAGTTGCATGTTCATGATTGGGTTGGGAAACGCGGTCGGCGTAGAGACTGAAGGCAGCATCGTCGCCGCGTGCGCGGCGCAGGGGTGTGCGGCCGTATGGACGAACTTCATCGCGCCCGGTGTTTGCTAGCGGATTCGCAGCACTCGGGCAACGGCGGCCTCCCGGTCGATAATGCACAACGTCGGGCATTAACGCGGCACTAACCTTGGCGTAGCGTAAAGTTATCGCGCGCACACGAAACCTAAGCCGCGGCGTGGGCGTATTAAAGTCAGACGCTTCGTTCTTTTCCGGCTACGCGATCTGCACCGGCGATGTCCGCATAGTTGTACCGACCAGTGTTGTTTGAAGGCTTCAACGGCGCGGGTCTTCGTGACCAAAGGGACTTTTCGGGCTCGCGTGGCCGATGAGTCTATATTAGCTACCCGTTGCCCGCTGCTTTGGTTATCACCGAATCACCTCAATGTTCCTTTGAACCTCCGCAGGAGTCTGCCTCGTGCCGCGACTTACCACCTATTGCCCACCGCTCGCAACTCTGATGGTCGCATTGGCAGGCTTGGCGGCTTCGTACGTTGCGGCGGCGGACGGTGTGGTGGCGCGGTCTATCAATGTTGCCCGGGACGGAATCATAAGTTTTCGGACCGGGGATGTTGCGGTTGGTGATCTCGTCAATGAACTTGACGCCGCGCTGTTCTCATCGCGCTGGATGCTTTTGCATATTCCCCTTAGCAAAGGTGGGATGAACCTGACCAACCGCGACGCGTTAGCCGCTTCGGGCTTGAATGTTGTGGGTTACTTTCCTACTGACTTTTACATTGCAGAATGCACGAACCTGGCGACCGGGCCGGCCAACGCACGTTCTCTCAACTTTGTCGACGCGGCGTACGCTTACAAAGACGAATGGAAGCTTGATAACACGCTATATAGTCTGCCGCCCGCGGAGCAAGTGTCGGCGAACGTGTGGCTGTTTAACACCGCCAACGATCGCGCCGTCAGGGCGGCAATTGGTTTGTTGCCGGGTACTACGCTGCTAGAAACCGAGCTGGTAGGTACTACGGTGCGGCTGGCCATCGTCGCCGCGCGCGTTGACCTGGATTTTATAACATCTCTGACCGACGTGCAGTACATCGAGCCGCAGCCGCAGTATACTTTGAGAAGTAATGTTACGACACGGTGGACGATTCAGAGCGGGGTGCTCAATATAACTCCCCTGTATGCCAGGGGTATTAACGGCGCGGGCCAGATCATCGGGGTGATCGACGGCGGGCTTGGGGTAAATCATTGCAGTTTCTCGGACACGCTGAACCCCATCGGGGCCAATCACCGCAAGATTGCGGCTTACAACACGACCATTAGTTATGATTCTCACGGGACGCACGTGTCGGGCACCGCGGCGGGCGAGGCCATCGGCGGCGATTTTTCTTCGAACCAGCGTGGGGTAGCGTACAACGCGCGGATCGTGTTTAATACTTATCCCAGCGCGACTCAGACGAGCGTTTTCACGAGGCACTTCACCCACTTTTCGCAGGGCGCGTTTACCCAGACCAATAGTTGGGGAACCGACTCTACCCGCGCGTATGACGGCGGGACTCGCGCCATTGATACATTATTATTCCAAAACGATGGCATACTGATCTCTCACGCGGCGAGCAACGGCTCGCTGGTTACCAACCCTGAGAACGCCAAGAACTCGCTGTGCGTCACCGCGAGCCAGAATGGGGCGGGGGTGAACAACATCTGCGTGGGCGGAAGCGGCCCCACCGAGGACGGGCGGCGCAAGCCGGAGGTGGCCGCCCCCGGGTGCGCTATTACATCCGCCACGGGCTCTTCGGGTTGTAACACAACAACCATCACCGGTACATCAATGGCAACCCCGGCGGTGGGGGGGCTGGGCGTGCTGGTGCGGCAGTATTATCTCAACGGTTTTTATCCCAGCGGGGTTGCTTCTGCCGCGGCGGGCTTTGCGCCATCTGGCGCGCTGGTGAAGGCGACAATAATTAATAGCGCCCGCGACATGACCGGGGTGCCTGGTTACCCCAGTGACCGCGAGGGGTTCGGCCACGTCGTCGCGGATAATACGCTGTTCTTCGCTGGCGACCCGCACGACCTTCTGGTGCGCGATATTCGCAACAACTTGCGGGGCGCACTCGATACCGCTGGCGTATATGTCATGCGCTTTGACGTCACAGCGGCCTCAAATCCTTTGCGGGTTACATTATGTTATCATGATGCTCCCGCCGAGGTGAATGCATCGGTCGCGGCGGTGAACAATCTTAATCTGGTGGTGAAAGATCCGTTGGGCAACGAGTACAAGGGCAACGTTTTTGTTGACGGTGTGTCGGGCCTGGGGGGTCTGGCCGACGCTATCAATAATACCGAGCAGGTGCTGATCCTTGGTGCCATTGCGGGCGAGTGGGAAGTTACAGTTAGTGCCGCGTCTGTGCCCGCCGGACCCCAGGGATTCGCATTGGTGATTTCGGGGCGTGTTCAGACTACCGCGCCATGCCCGGGCGATTTTAATAGCAGTGGGGGGGTTGATGGCGATGACGTTGAAGACTTCTTCACGGCGTGGGCGATGAGCGACTCTGCGGCCGATAGTAATCAAGACGGCGGGGTAGATGGCGCGGATGTGGAGAGCTTCTTTGGTTTCTGGCAAGGCGGATGCTAGCGCATCTGCGTTTATTAATTAGTATGAGGAGCAAGGAGCTTGAGCGCAACGCGAGTTATGGCAAACTAACCCTCGTGTATCGATGCTCGCCTTAGCGGATGAGCGGTGGATTGTGTCATCTGTTCGGCACTTACGTTAAAACTGGTTCTGAAGCGACCAGGTGCTAATCCGTTCCGGGCTGGTACCGGTGCGGCTTTCGTGCGGCTTGGTTCCGCTACCCCCCAAATCTGTCAACGGCAAGCTTCCCGACGCGGGCAAAGGTCGCCCAGGCCCGGCAGGACTGGGGTCTCGCGCCTCATTCTGTTTGGAGAACCTCGCGGCGGCACCGCAGGCCCAGCCATCGGGGTATTCTTGTCTGTTGGATTCTCGTCGTACTTTACTAATCTCTTCCAGCTCCAGCTCGCGGTGGCCGCCGGGTGGCTGTGGCGATGCCGCGTAAGTCTTTATGCTGTTTGCTGTCGCCATCCTGATTTCACTTTTGTTGCTCAACGGCCTCTTCGCGATGTCTGAGCTGGCGATGATGACGAGTCGGCAAGCGCGCCTTCAGCAGTCAGCGAACGCTGGGAGCAAGGGTGCCGCCGCGGCGATCAGCCTCTCACGAGAGCCTACTCGCTTTCTATCCACCGTTCAGTTAGGCATCACACTCATAGGGGTTTTGCTGGGTGCGTTTGGAGAAAAGCAGATTTCCGGCCACCTTGAAACTCAGATCGCGAGGATTCCATCGTTAGCACCGCTGGCGGATGAAGTTTCGCTTGTGGTGGTTGTGCTGGCAATCACGTATGCTTCGCTTGTTCTTGGTGAGTTGGTGCCCAAACGAATTGCTTTAGTGGCGCCCGAGGCGGTGGCGATTGCTATCTCGCGACCGCTCGCGCTGCTTTCGAAGATCGCCGCGTGGCCCGTGCGGCTTTTGACGGCGTCGACGGACGGAGTTTTGCGACTCTTGCAGATTAAATCGCGGACGGGCGATGATGTGTCGGAGGACGACGTTCGGGCGTTGGTGGCGCGTGCCGCGGCGATGGGCGTGTTTACAACGCAGGAACATAAGTTATTTCAGCGAATCTTTCGCGTGGGCGATCTTACCGCGGGTGATGTTATGGTGCCTCGTGGGGATATTATTTTCATCGAGCACGATACGTCGCTGGATGATGTGCGCGTGCTGGTGGGCACCAGCCCTCACTCACATTTTCCTATTTGCGACGGTGGGCTGGATAAGGTGGTGGGCGTTGTGCATATTAAAGACCTGATCTCGTACGGCCTTCTATCTCCGGGCGCCTTCAAAGTGACCGATGTAGCGCATCCGCCCATGTTTATCCCCGAGGCAACCCCGTGCCTGCGGCTGCTGGAAAAGTTACAGCAATCAAAGACGCATATCGCTGTCATTGTGGATGAGTACGGAGGCACTCAGGGCTTACTTACGCTTAACGACCTCCTGCGGCCTCTTGTAGGTGACATCAGTCGGCGCGGCGAGGAGGCGCCGCCAGGTGCGGTGAAGCGCGATGATAACTCTTGGTTAGTGGATGGAAGGCTTCCGCTCCACGACCTTATCTTATTACTGGGGCTACCCGCCGATGCTGAGGCGCATTTGCCGGATGTCAGTACTGCCGCGGGGCTGGCGCTGCACGTCATCGGTCACTTGCCCAAGGTAGCGGAATACGCCTCCTGGCAGGGATTTCGGTTTGAGGTCGTCGACATGGACGGAACAAGAGTTGATAAGCTTTTGATACGCAAGATGATCTAGACACATGGGGGAGAAAAACCAGGTGGCGCAAAAAATAGCGCTAAGCGGCGGACCCGCTTAGCGCTAGTGTTAACCGTTGGATTGTGCCGCTATGTAACATAACGTTAGCTAACGTGAGGTAGCATGACGGTGGTGTGAGGGCGGTGTAATGGGGTCCGCCGCACTAGTGCAATGTTCTGCCTATACCGCAGTTCGCCGCCTTCTCGCGTAACCAAGTGAGCATCCGAGCAGGACGAGGGGTACACCGGGGGCGGGGATGCAGCCAGCCGTCACGTCATTAGTGTCCATCGTCACCGCCCCGTTGATCGCCAGGGCCCTTCCATCAACAATACGGGCTCCGGTGGTCAAGGTAATGCTCGCTGTCGCGAGTAAGCTACCGAGGAAGTCGGTGCCGGTTCCTAAGGTGGCCGAGCTACCGATCTGCCAGTAGACATTGCACCCATCCGCTGCGTTGATTGCGGCGACTGAGGAAGCAGTGGCGGTAGTGAGCGTGCTGCCTATTTGAAATACAAACATCGCGTCGGGGTCACCGAGTGCGTCTAATGTAAGCATTGAGGTGAGCATCGCTGAAGATGTGAAGCGATAGACCCCGGGCGTGAGGGTGAGTCCGCCAAGATCCGTGCCCGTAAGCTCTTGAGTCGGTGCCATCGATGCGAGGGAATCATAAGCTCGACGCGCGTCGCGTTGTGCTTGCTGGGTCAGCGCATTGGCCCAATGTAATTCTCCCTCCAGAACCAGAGCGGGCGGAAAGCCGGTGATCGAAGTGCCCGGCCACACCCCCGCGTCGCCAGTAATAACTGACGAGCCGGTGTTGGTAAGCGTGGATCCGGCCAGAACACCGAACCGCTGTGCGGTGCCGAGCATAGTGTCGCTGGCACCCGCCATCGGCGCAAACGTAGCTACCGCGCCCAAAAACATAATAATTGTCTTCGTCATCTCTCTACCTTTCTAAGAAGGGACTTTGTGAGCAAATTTTGCGGCTTCACGGCCGTAGCCACACGAGGGAAGTCGCTGGCAACTGCGTAGGGGCGTCAGGCACTCGGCTCGAGTAAGCCGGATACTGACCCGGTTTGCCTTTTGGGAAATGTAATGCACCAGGATCTTGTACATTGCGATCACGACAAGTGAGCTTGCAATTGTTAAATCGCTTTTAACTTATGGTTAATATTCGCGTTTCCACGTGGTAATTAGAGGATGGGCTCGCGACGCTAGGCGATAAGTAAATAATATATTGCGCTTGGAGACGGGCTTACTTCCCGCTTGATGAAAGGATTGGGCGATCGAGACCACCGTTTCAGGCGGGCTAGAGCGGAACCTTTTGACGGCGAAGAGCACGGGCTAAACCTCTCAGAGCGCTGGTTGCAGGTGATACTCAAGTTTCTGATTTCTCGGTGCTTATACCCTTGTCATACACATCTCGCGCCTTGGCCAATATCTGGTCTTCAGTCATGTGATGTTCGTCCACGGAAACCACGCCTATCACCTTTGGCACAAGCTCCTTATTGTGTGAAGCCAACTGCAGAATCAGTTGTTCACCCGCGTTACTGGTTCCCTTGCCGCCGCTGAATACAAGCACCGACTCGACACCACGAAGCGATTTCGCAATCGCATCATAATAACTCTTAAGATCGGGACGACGCTGCCCGTTGGATTCGTTGTCAACATTGTGCAAATAGCGAGCGCCGCGGTCGGGGTCGTTAGATTGCACGACTTCGGGCGTGGTTCCTCTGGCCAGCGATCGGTAGATACGCGCTTCGCGGTGATCCATGACAACAAGAACTCGATTCTGGACGTCGGCGCCCGGCTCACCGCTGTGGTGGGCTCCGGCGGCTTTGCCTGTTGCGTTTCCGGCTGATTTCTCTTCTTGGTTTCCCATGGATTTTCTTTCTGTTTCCTCGCCCGAGGCTGTCTTAGTCTGCAATGTTTCGTCCGAACCCTCCAGAAACTTTCGGAGCTCTTTCAGCTCATCCCAGGTCTCGACATTCTTATTACCATCGGGGTGTAACACGAGCGTACGGCCGTTTCGGGTTACTTTCACATTGCCCCCAGCCTCTTCCACAACCTCTGCTAGCTCCCCGAGCAACGAACGCACATCGCGCCAATGCAGGTTGTGCGCAGCAGGGTGGCGAAGAATTGCGTCGTAAGTAGCCTGTTGCGAGTTTGAGAGTTTGTTTTCCATGATTATCAGTTAGACAGATTTAGACCCAGCGGATGCTTGCGAACCCCCGACGGATCTCAATAGCGTGGGTAAGAGGCGTCAACATCTGACTTCCACAGGGGTGTCACCCCGCATGACGCCAGCGTGAAGCCTTTTCCTTGAGATCTCGAATGCCGTTATGACTCGCTGAGCGGATAAGCCCGTGTTTATCCATGCAGAGACATCGCCTCAGACTTTACCAGCCTGGACCCGTCGCCGCGAGAGGTGAGCTGACTTGGGTCGAATGCAATTTAATGCCGGAGCCACCGATCACTCGACCGGTAGTTTTGTTTTGGCACGGAACCATCAGCGGCCTTACGTATTTTTACTTACAGGCGGCTGTCATCTGCGTGTGGCGGTGTATTCAGAGAAGACACCGCCTAACACATGACGCTTTACTTCGGTAAAGCCTGTGGCGGCGAGCGCCTCCATGACCCGGCTGGGGGGGAGACATTTGTCGATCGTCTCCCAGTAGTAGGCCCAAAGCTCGGGGGTGCGGGGAGCTAATGGCACGAAGGTGCTAATGATTCGCGAGAGCGTGCCGAGATAAGCTCGCAGAAATGCGCGGCCCGCGCGCGAGGTTGGACGGGTAATTTCCAGAATGCAAACCCGACCGCAAGCGGGTTCGCTGCCTACTTGCACGGCCGCCCGGGCTACAGCTTGGTCCTCCGGTTGACCGTCGGGCTTGAGCACGCGATAGAACTCTCGGAACGCGGCGTTAAGATCCTCCACATGACGCAGCGCATAGCCCATGGAGACAAAATCAAAGGAGCGATCGGCAAAGGGTAGTTGCTCCGCTCTGCCTGCGGCGGTTTCTATCCCTAATCTCTCTTTCGCGCGGCGCATCATTTGCGGGCTGGGATCAACGCCCACGACATGGCCGGTTGGACCGATAATCTGAAGGACTTCGCCAGCGACCAGACCCGTTCCGACCGCGACATCGCAAACTCGCATTCCGGATTTAAGTCCGGCCCGCTGGAGTGCTTGGCGACGATACCAGCGGCCGCTGCCCAGCGAGAGCCATCGTTCAACCCGGTCATAGTCTTGAGCGGTCTCGTCGAAGATCGTATTAACGTATTGTCTCTTCTGTTCAGGTGCGGCGTAAGCGCCGGAGATGGGCGGGTGGGGTGCCAAGGCGTTGGCTAGGTTGCCTTGTTGGGTAGCCAGCGGCGTTGAGGTAGATTCGGCCATAATGTTCACTCCGGCGACCTTCACCAAGCTTCGCGCATCATACGGTCAACGGCTCGGATACTTTTTCGAGGCCTGGTGAGCCAGACGTACCTCAGTATTCGCTGGCTGAAACCCGTGCTGGAGGCGACGGTGTCGTTCTACATCGTTACAGTGGACAATGGCGAGCGTTGGGCAAGGAGCGTCGCGGATGATTCATAGACGAGTCATCGAGTCATCAAAGCGTTTGAGCAGCCGCGATTCAGGGAACGCAAGGCGTGCGTCTGAACAATCGTGTTGAAGTTTGCAAGGAAGTAAATGCCAACCACAGAGACGCTAGACCGCGTGAAGAAAGTACTGCGCGTGTGCCTGAAAGTTGATGAACAGACACAGTTTGAGGACACTATGCAACTAGTGGGGGGTGAGTACGATCTTGATTCGTTGGACATCTTACTCATTGTAACCGAGCTTGAGAAAGAGTTTGGTGTAAAGATAAATGAGGGGTTGATGAGCAAGGGTGCGTTTAGCAACGTTCAGACGCTGGGCGACTTCATGGAGGGAGTTCCCCGGCAGGCATGAGTACGAGGAGGGTAGAACACGATGTTAATTAAAACACTGGACAACCTTCCGCATCGCCACCCGTTTCGGTTTGTATCGAGCATCGAAGAGTTGGAGAGGGGCCGCCGCGGGGTGGGCATTTGGAACATAAGTGGCGAAGAGGATTTTTTCGCCGGGCACTTCCCGGGCGATCCGGTGGTGCCGGGAGTGCTGCTGGCTGAAGCGTTGGCGCAGCTGTCGGGCGCGGTCGCGTTCGCTCCGTCGCCGTCCAACGACGAGCGCGAAAGCGGGGGGCAAGCGCAGGTCCGGCCAGCGAGGCTTGCGCAAGTTAACCTTAAGTTTCTCTCTGGCGTGGTGCCCCCCGCGCTCGTTCGGCTCACGTCCGAGCTCACGCGTGAGATGTCTGGCCTTTATCTCTTTGATGTAAGCGCCCGGCTCGGCAATGTGGCTGTAGCGTCGGGGTCGCTCGTGCTTTCTAACGTAGCTTGTCAAGCGGCGGTTCTCGGAGCAGAGTCTTGAATAGTGCGTGGCCAATCGTCGCTGCAGCGGTGTGCGCTGGCGTACAACCGTCGGCGCCTCCGCCGGTCAGGCTGGCCCCAGAATCGGGAGAGACCGGCGCAGCGACGCGATTGAGCGAACGGTTAGAAGCCGTGGACGCTGCGATGGCGAAGGTTATTGATCTGCGCGCGAACTTCGAGCAGCGGCGCCACACACCTCTGCTCAAGAAGCCGCTTATCTCGAAGGGGACGGTGCTTACCAAGGGTAATCAAGTGCGGTGGGACACCGAGGTACCCCGGCCCTCGTCACTATTGATCGACGATGAGTCGATCCGAATGTATTATCCTGCCGACAAACTGCTTGAGATATATCCGGTAGGCGAGGGCTTTAAGGATCTGGGTGGTGCACCATTGCCGCGACTCGCGGATCTGCGAACACGTTACGACATCTCTCGGATTAGCCCCACCGAACTTGGTGCCAGCGCCGATGACCCGAATCTGATCGCCCTACTGCTGACCCCGACAAACGAAAGCCTGAAACAGCATGTAGCATCGGTGAAGGTTCTGCTCGATGAATCTCAGACTGCGGCAACCAGGGTAATAATGACCGACTCCGAGGGCGACCAGACAGAACTTATATTCAGCAACATCAGGTTGAACGCCGGCGTGAGAGATGATGAGGTACACTTTAAGGTACCGCCGGGCGTGCGAGAATCTCGGCCGCTAGGCGGGGGTGTCGTGGATGGCAACAAAGGTGACACTAAGGAGAGTGATCCTCGGAGCGTTGAAACCGTGAAGGATGATGCCCCAACCCAGGACCGCGCGAGAGACAATCGTTGATGCCCCACGAACTTGGACATGCAACTGCGACGGATTGCGCCACGACTCCGGAGGTGGGCGAGTCGCTGGCGATAAGTAAATTCGCCGATGCGATTGCGCCGCTGGGTGACTCACTCGTGCCCTCATGGGCGTGGGCCCTCGCACCAACCCGGGAAGAGGCACGAACAGAACTCCTCACCGAGGGGGTCAAAGCGGTCATGCAGTTATCTCGCGGCGAGGACGCGGGGCTTGTTAACGCTGTCATTTTGAATGCCGCGGCACTTTCAGCTTCGGAACTGCGCGAGAGCGTCGCGGTTCTCATCGAACTGGTGCTGAGCAGCCTACGTGAGGAAGGCTTTCTGCATCCCGCACGGATGTGGACTTTCGTTCCGGGAATTCACGATCAGATGGCCGACGACGTGAATCGCTACCACGTGTTTAACATGGGGCGCTACGACGCTTTTACCCGCTGGTTCGGACCGTCCACCGGATTTGAAAGCGTTCTCCCAGCGGCATCAGCGGTTGGTCACTTTTCTGATAACCTTGTGATCTCCGCGTTAGGATTAAGATTACCGGGGTTGCCCATCGATAATCCGCGGCAGACGAGGGCCTTCGCTTACTCGCTTGCTCACGGACCGCGGCCGCCGTGCTTCGCGCGGGCGATGCTTGTGCGACTCCCTGTAGGACCGCGTCTTCTTCTGTCGGGAACAGCGAGCATTCGCGGCGAAGCCTCAGTTCATATGGGCTCGCTGGAAAATCAATTAAGCGAGACGTTTGAAAATATTGAGCAACTTTTGCAGAGTATGCGCGAGCACGAAACATTCAAGATGAGTGGCATCCAGACGGCGCGTGTTTACTTCTCAAGAGCGGGCGATTGGCCTGCGATCAGGGCGGGAGTGTCGGCACGTTTGCCCGTATGCGCTGCGGTTGAGTATTTTCCAGCTTTGATTTGTCGCGCCGAGTTACTTGTGGAGCTCGAGGCTACGCTGGCCCCCTCATCGTCGTAATTTAGTTCGATCATGCGTGAAACGTTAGATCCGCTAACTCGTCACTTGGTCCTTCCACAACCAGACGGAGAGCGCGCCGGGTCTGCGTTAATTGCGGCGATTTTGAGGCACGCTCGGGTAAAGCCACACGCGGAGGCGATCGGCGAAGTCGAGACGAGTGGCCGAACATGCACGTACGGTGAACTCGCGAGGTTAATCGGGGTACGAGCGACTTATCTGCGCGAGCGAGTAGCTCCCGGCGACGGTTTGCTCGTGATCTATCCCGCTGGCGTCGATTATGTTGCTTGGTTCTGTGCGGCCATCGCTGCGGGGCTGCACGTTCTGCCGATGCACCCGCAAGTGGCCGGGCCGGAGGCGCTCGCCGTTGCCGGTCGAGCGAACATAAGAGCCGCGCTGATCAGCCCCGGAGTCGCTTCGGCTGAATCGCTGCATCACTTAACACTTAAGGGCAGCGCGGAGATCGGGAACGGGGAGTGCGGGGTGAACCTGAGCCGGACTGATGTGCTTCATGGAGCGGGTTCGGTGGTATTGGGATCGTCGGGCACTACCGGCCTGCCCAAACTCGCGCTTCGCGAAAGCCGATCGCTCGATGCCACCGCGGCGGCGATAGTCAAGGGAATGGGTCTTACGGCAGAGGATCGCGTGGTTTTCTCCACTCCGCTCAGTCATTCTTACGGTGTTGATGTGCTATTGGGCGTGTTAGCTGCGGGGGCGGCGCTGCGGGTGATGCCGCGATTTGATGCGGAGCTACTCGCGGGGGAGATCGAAGGCGGCGCGACGGTATTGCCGGGCGTGCCATTCGTGTTTGAAGCACTGGCCCGACGCGCCCCACGCCGGGAGGTCGCGCTGCGGGTGGCGGTCTCTGCGGGGTCGGCGCTGTCGCAACGTGTGCGTCGGGAGTTTATTAAAGTTTGGGGCGTGCAAGTGGGGCAGCTCTTTGGGGCGACCGAACTTGGAACCGTGGCCGTAAGCCTGCCGGGAAGCGAGGGCTTTGAACCTACTTCGGTAGGACGGCCGCTTGCAGGCGTTAGTATGAGGGTAGTAAACATCAAGGAACCCAGCCAAAGTGTGGAAGTGGGGAGCGAGGGTCACCTGGCGGTGCGCGCGCCATCGATGTTAACACAGTATTTGGATGGAGACTTGCCTTTGGTGGATGGCCACTTGCTCACGGGCGACCTGGCGAGGATGGACCAGAGCGGCAACATTTGGATCACAGGCAGACTTAAGTTACTTATCGATGTCGGGGCGTGCAAGGTGAACCCGCTTGAGGTGGAGGGTGTGATAAACATTCACCCCGGAGTGGCGGAGAGCGTCGTCGTGCCGCTGGCCGCATCGGAGACGGTACACCGGCTTCGGGCGGTGGTTGTATTACATCCAGCGGAGAGGCCGCCCACGGCAGAGGAACTCCGGCGGTTCGTGCGAGAGCGGCTTTCGCCGATCAAGGTTCCCCGGGTTGTTGAGATCGTAACATCGCTACCCAAGTCGCCTACCGGAAAGGTTATTCGTGACCGAGTGTGAGAGATTGTGACAATCGCATGACGATCTATCCTTTAATTGCCGGGCTCTTGATCGCGTGCGCGATTTGCGGATGCTCGACTCGCCTACCCACTTACCCCGCGATGAGCGATGAGGCGTCGCTCGCCATCATCGCTGATCGCCAGGCTACGGTGCAGCGAATCGTGGCTGAGTGCGATATTAACCTAACCGACGCTGACGGCCAGAGCGTAACGCTTGAGGGTGTGCTCGTCGCGCGGCCGCCGGGCAACGTGCGGCTGCGGGCGTGGAAGTTCGGCCACGCGGTTTTCGATCTCACGCTGGTCGACGGTAAAGGGTGGATCATGATTCCCGAGCAGGGCCCCGGAGCCCAGCAACTCAACGTAACTAATATGCCCGCCAGCCGGGTGGGCGAGGCTCTGGACCTGCTGGGGCCGCTCTACTTCCGGTCGGCGAAGCCGGTGGGTGGCGATAACATGATGTTGTTGGCGGCGGGCCCCGCGCTAGGGCGCGACAACGTTCTCTGCGAAGTTCAGCGTCGCACATTGACGCCAAGACGCTTTGTCGTCCATGCAGGAAGCGATTTACCCCCGAGCGAACTTCTTCTGGATCAGTACGCGGTAGTCGATGACAACGTATGGCCGATGCGGATCCGACTCCGGGGTAAGTCTGGTGGCGTTTTGTTGCGTCTCCGGAATGTGGAGATCAACGGGGAGATCGCGCCGACCGCTTTTGTTCCTCCTAAGCGTGCCAAGGCGTTGCCGTGAGCCCGGTGAGCAACAGCACGGATTCGAGCCCACTGCACAAACAGAGCGGGAACCTGAGAGTGGCAGCACTCGCCGCTCGGGTTGCGCTGTGGTCCGCGACGCGCCCCTCGCTCATCCTCACCGTCGCTGCGGTGCTGCTGTTGCTATCGCTGTTCTCCCTGAGTCGGTTACACATTACATCATCGCTTGCGGGTATGCTGGGTACCAACTCACCCACCGCCGCGGCTATGCAGCGAGTTACCACCGAGTATCGCACGGGGGATGCCCTACTTCTGCTGGTTGAGTTGCCAACGGGCCGAGCCAATGACGAGGCGGGCAAGGCTCAGCTTGTCGAGTTTGCCACGCGATTGGCCGAATCCTTAAAGCGTGATGAGGCTCTCTCGCCGCTGATCGCGTGGGTGCGGTTTCGAGATGATCCCGAGTTTCTTCGCTTCGCCCGCGAGGTGATGCTGCCAAACGGAGCATATTACCTCAGCGACGACGCGATCGCCGAGCTAGCACTTCGGCTTAGCCCGCAGCGAATTCGGGAACAGATTGAACGTAACGAAGCCATGATCGGCGCGCCCGGGCCGTCGGGTGCGGCGCTCAGCGGGGCCGTGTTGAAAGATCCGCTGCGGCTACTTGAGTTAATTCCCCCCGAGCTCAAGGGTGGTGAGGCTGGCGGCAACGTACTTGCGGCCGGGGGCCAGCCAGATGAGGGTCGGCCCGAATTTTCCGAAGATGAACGGGCGTTGCTGATTCATATCGGTGCCACTCGCCTGGGCAGCGATTACGAAGCGGCCAGCCGCCTTGTCGACGCGGTCGTGAAGCGTGCTGCCGAGCTGAATACTAGCGAGTTGCGCATCGAGCCAGCGGGGTTTGCTGCGATCGCGCGCGATTCCTCCCGCGTGATTCGCCGCGATGCCATCGTGAGCTGCGTTGCCTCGGTCGGTCTTCTGTACCTGCTCTTCCTGGCGTTCTATCGACGGTGGTCGGCCGGGCTGGTGATCGGGGGGGTCGCGTCGACGGGAATGTTAATTGGCATCGGCGTGCTTTCGCTCACGATTAAAGAGATTTCGCCGCTCGCGGCCATGATCGCGGCACTGCTCGCCGGGCTGGGGACCGACTACGGCATTCACTTTGTCTCGCATTACGATGGCTTTCGCCAAAAGGGGCTTAGCAGTGTCGACGCTTGTGCCCAAACGGCTCAGCATATGGCCGTGCCGATTGTAACGAACTGCTTCACCAGTATCTTTGGTTTTATTTCGTTATGGCCATCGCAGATCCAGATGCTCCGCGACTTCGCGGTGCTGGGCGCGGCGGGGCTCATCGGCGCGCTTGTCGCGGTCTTCGTGCTCATGCCCGCAGTGCTTGCGTTGATTGACCGACACGCGACGGCAACACCGTCGGACCGTGCGCTCTTTGGCAAACTCTCCGATGTCGTTGCCTCCCGCCCTCGGCTCTTCATGGTTACATCTCTGGCAGCGCTGGGCCTTATGGTGACCGCGGCGGCATTCCAAGGCTTTTCGGTTCGATTTGAGTCTGATTTGACGGTGATGCACCCCCGACCGACGTTCGCGCTCAACACAACCGGAGAAGTAATTCGACGCTTTTCGAGCCAGGGCGAGCTTGTTCCCATCGATATCCGCAGCGCGACGCCGGAAGGGCTGGCTGCGGTGGCGCACGATGTGGCCACAGCACTGGCCTCACCTCAGTGCCGGGCCGTTGGCGTGACCGGGGTCATCGGCCTGCACACACTTGTGCCCGACCCCCGTAACTCTCAGCGCAGAAGCGAACTGCTTGAGAAGATCGATCCCAACCTTGCGGTGGCATCCTTCGACGCTGCGATCAACGCGAGCCTGTTTGACCCCGCTGCTTACGTCGGTTATCGAGAGTTTTTGCGAACGCTTCTCTCCTCGCGTCATGCGCCAACGGTTGATGACATAATTCAATATCCCGGGGTAGCAGAGCGTGTTTTTCCTATTACGAATGTGGAGCAGGGAATCGCTTCTACAAGCACGGTGCTGGTAGCCCGACTCTCGGCGCCACTTCACGACCGGGCGCAGAGGAAGGCGGCGATTGGCGCCCTTAAGGCGGCCGCGGCGACGGTGCAGAGCGGCGAGGTGACGGTCGCCGGAATCGCCGCGGTTTCCGAGGAGCTGGAAGAAGCGGCTCGGAACGGGCTGCCTCAGTCGGTGGCGATCTCATTCGTGCTGGTGCTCGGATGGCTTATTTTTGTGTTTCGCAGACCACTTGACGTGTTGCTTGCGTTGGTCCCTCTTCTCTTCGCTACGGGAACCACCGTCCTTGTCATTATCGCTTTGGGCCAGGAGTTTAACCCAATCAACAGCATCGCTATTCCACTGCTGGATGGGATTGCGGTGGACGCGGGAGTGTTCCTCGTCTCGGCTTATAGGTCGCACCACGGACAACCGGCGCAACTGCGAATATACTTACGTTCAACGACCCACGCGGTGCTTCTGTCAGTGGGCACCACCGTAACGGCCTTCGCGGCACTCTGCTTTACCAACACTCCGGCTATCAGGTCATTAGGCTTAGTGTCGGCCATCGGCATCGCTGCCTCGGGCGTGGGGGCCCTCTTTCTGCTCATGCCCATTCTCACTCAGCGGGCGCGCCGGAACGCTGCGAAATAGGCCTTGCCTCATGTCAGCCCGCGGCGGCCATCGCTGCTGTCAAACGCGCATGCAGTTGAACAAATGCATCGACGAGTTTGATTTCGATTAGCTCCGGGTTGATGCCCGGATCAATCGGCTCGCCAAAAATGAGTCCATACCGCGAGTGGCGCAGCGGGAGCCAGCTCGCCGGGCGGCTGTAGATCTGAGAGTTAATAACGACGCAGGGAATTATGGGCGCTTGAGTCAAGTGGGCGATCCGACCGGTGCCTGGGCGGAGCCGGCGGGTACACACCACCGAGTCGGCTCCTTTGCGAATTCTCCCCTCGGGGAATATCGCGACCGCCCGGGCCTGCCGGAGCCTGCGAATTATAATTCGTACTGTCTTTGTATCCGGCCGCGAGCGATCCAACGGGAAGGCGTTGAGCGAGCCGTAAAACCAAGCAACTAAGGGGTTGCGGAATACTTCCACGATACTTATGAAGTCCAGCAAACGCGGGGTATGGCGAATTAGGAGGGGTACGTCGTACGGGCTTTGATGCGTGGCGGCGATCAGGCATTGCCGCGACAGAGGAACGTTTTCCACGCCAATTATGGTGGGCCTGCTGCTGACCCAGAAAGCGGGTGTTCCCAAAAGCCGCACGAATCTGTAGAACGCGTCGCTCATTGTTAGCGTGCTTGAACTCGAGGAGTGATGTTAGGGAACTTGCGAATCATTCAGGCCCGATTCCGCGAGCAGATTTTGATAGACGCTTACAAACTCGTTTCGCAAGCGCCCCGCCATTTCCAGCCTATCGGCGCGGCGCGAGGGCGAACGGGGCGGCGGTAAGATATCGTTGCCGAACGCGCAGTAGAGTCGCCCGCGCCGAAACGGAAGCCAGGGTCCAATTCGGTTCAGGCGGTCGGTGCCTAGCACCACCACCGGCACCACCGGAACGCGGGCTTCGATCGCGATCGTACAAACACCGTGCTTAAACGGTGCGCCGCGCATGACCGACTTGCTCCCCTGTGCAACACCGCCTTCAGGAAAAATCCCCACGCACTCGCCCGCTTTGCAGAGTTTTACCGCCGTGCGTACCGCGGGGAGCGAGTAGCCAAATCGATCAACCGCAAAGGCCCCGCCCAAGCTAAGCGTGGCGGCGGCCCAGCGGTGTCGATAGAACTCGCTGCGCGCCATCCACCGAATCTGACGCTCAACCACGCCCGAGATAACAATCGGTTCGAGATGGCTGAGATGCGTGCAGGCCAGCAGGAACCCGCCTTTTCGGTCGGCTCGGTGTGCGTTAAGCACAACTTCGCGCATGGTCTGCCACCGGATGAACCGTGCGCCTGCTTTGCAAGCCCGGTAGAAAGTGGCTCCCATAGTGACGGACATAGTAACACGCTGCACGCGCCCGCTACGCCCTGCGACGCAACTTCGCGTACCCTCTCTCGCTCATGGCGGTCCCGTTTGATACTTCGCCCCAAGTTAACACCCTCGGGAAGACTCCTCAGAGGGTTAAGACGCCAGAGCAGAAGCTGCCCCAGCCCACCTCGCGGGTGTTGAGCCTTTTCTTCTGGCTGGCGGCCCGCGTTCCGACGCTGATGCGCGGGCTCCGACCGATTGTTATTCGGGTAGTGCCCTTCTGCTCTGCCAGCACCCGGGCAAACACCGCAAGCAACGCGCTGCGAATCTTCGGCAAGGAGCTAAACCCGACTCAGCAGCGGACTTTTACCCGCAACGTCGTCAACAGTTTCTACGAGTTCGTAACAGATGTCGGCCGGTCAAGCGACGAGAATGTAGAGAGGCTGCTCCAGCGGATAGAGCGGGTGGACGGCGAAGCGGCCTACCGGGATGTAAGAAAACCCGGAAGGGGGGCCGTGCTGGTGACGGCGCACATGGGGTCATTCGAGGTTGGCCTCGCGGCTCTGAAGCGCGTCGAACGCCGCGTTCACGTGGTCTATAAGCGCGATGCCTCTCCGACTTTCGAAGCGATGAGAATGAGGATGCGACAAATGCTCGGCGTGCTTGAAGCACCCATCGACGAGGGCCTTTCTACATGGATGGACTTACGTGACGCACTTCTTGAGGGTGATGTAGTGGTTATGCAGGCCGACCGCGCGATGGCTGGCCAGCGTTCCGCCGTGGTACCTTTTCTTCACGGATCTCTTCGCATCCCCACCGGGGCGGTTCGTTTGGCGCGGCTAACCGGAAGCCCCATCGTCCCGGTCTTTACGGTGCGCCTAGACTCGGGGCGATTTGCCGTTTACCTCTTCCCCGCGATTGAGCCGGGAACCGCCACGGTGGACCCTGAATCATCCGATCCGTCGGTCGTCGCAATCGCGCGTTCAATCGAGTCGATGGTCGCAAGGTATCCAACGCAGTGGTTGATGCTCGGGAACGCCTTCGAGGAGAAGGCACCCAATGTTTAACCTTAGCGAAGACAATAACTTACAGTCCGATGTCGTGATCACGGGCCTCGCCGCCACTGCATCACTGGGCGCCGATGCGGAGTCGATCTGGGCTAACGTTTCGGCAGGACGCTGCGGCATGGGACCGATGCCCGCTGTAGAGTCCTTACTCCCTGAGGGCAGCCTGGGTGGCCAAGCCGTAGAGTTGCCTTATGATTATGCTCCGCAGCTCCCGCGTGAGGCGCGGTATCTTCGGTGGACTGTGGAGCACGCGTTGAAAGACGCTGGTGTGCGGCAGGGTGCATCGCAGACTGAGTTGCGCAAATGCGCGGTGCTCGGCACTACGCTGCACGGCATCCGAGCCGGGGGACGATTTCTTCGCTCTGGCAACACAACAGAGTTAAGCTCCTTTCTCGCGAGCACAACATCACAGTTGGCGTTGTCAGGCCTAGGCATTGATGGTGGTGCAATCACCACTTGCTCGGCGTGTTCCTCCAGCCTGGGGGCTATCGCTCTAGGTGTGACATTACTTCAGAGTGGCCAGGCTGATCTGGTCGTCGCTGGCGGTTACGATGCCATCAGCGAGTACTCCTGGGCGGGATTCAACTCGCTCCGGCTGATCTCACCCGGGCCTCTGCGGCCTTTTTGCCGCGGCCGCCAAGGAATGAAAGTCGCCGAAGGATATGGCATTGTAATTATTGAGCGAGCCGAGTCGGCGGCCCGCCGCGGCGTCTTGCCGCGCGCTCGCGTGGCGGGCTGGGGTGAGTCTGCGGATTCTCACCATCTCACCCAGCCCCACCCCTTGGGCGATGGGGCCCTCGCGGCGATGCAGCAGGCACTCGCCCGCGCGGGCGTGAGCGCTAATGAACTGGGAATGGTCGCCGCTCACGCTACGGGCACACCCGACAACGACAATGCTGAGTTTCAGGCACTGCTGCGCCTGCTGGGCGATGACCTCGCGCGCGTTCCGGTAGTGGGCTTCAAGAGTTTTTTAGGACACACCCTCGGTGGGGCGGGCGCCGTCGAACTTGTTCTGTCGTGCATGGCAATCCGTGATAGGCGCGTGCCAGCTTGTGCTAACGTAACTGCCCGTGATATCGAATACCCCGGGTTGAACGTCGTGACAGAAGAGGCGACGGCCTTGCGTGCGGGCTGCACGCTAAATACCTCGCTTGGCTTTGGCGGCGCGAACACATGTATTGTGTTAACAGATCCACGCCAGCCTAGCTCTGACACCGCGCCTGTTGGTCTGCCGCAGGAAGCGGCCGCCCCGTGGATCACGGGCGTGGGAATCATTCTGGCCGGGGCAATCGGCCACGCTGCGTTCGTGCAGATGGCCGATGAAAGTAGACAATCGCCCCGGTCCCAGCAAGTAGACTCAATCGACGATGCAGCGATGGCCGAGTATCTTAATGTTCGGCGCGCCCGGAGATTAAGTCAGTACGTTAAGTTTACACTCGCGGCGGCCTGCATGGCCGTCCGCGACGCCGCGATTGGCGATGTGGGCCACACCTTAGCAAATGCCAACGCGATTTTGGGATCGATGCACGGCTCCGCGACTTACTGTGTCGATTACTACACCCAGCTTATCAACGAAGGCGCGGGTGCTGCCAACCCGGTCCTCTTTGCCGAGGGTGTGCCCAACGCTGCGGCGGCCCACCTGAGCACGACCTTGGGAGTTAAGGGAGCTTGTCAGACGATCATCGGATCGCGCACCGCTGGCCTGGATGCACTTGCGCTCGCGGCGTTACGGGTGAGCAGTGGCTGCGCGGACACTATAATTGTCGTCGCGGCGGAGGCTCCATGCGATGTCGTTGATCGAGCATACATCGACAGCGGCCTGCAAGCCAGCGATTCACGAGATGCAACGCGATCAAAGCGTCGCGGCTTTCGGCGCGGGCTTGGGGGCATCGCTTTCGTCGTCGAATCGGCACGCTCCGCCGCGGCACGAGGCGCGGTTCCGTATGCCAGTCTGCTCGGAAGTGCTCGGGCCTCCGCGCCTACGCCGGGACCCGGCGGAACGGCCGGTGCGGTGGCGTCAGTTATTTCGCAACTTCCCTGCCCAGCCCGCGTAATTGGCTCAGCGTGCGGAACATGGCTTGACGCTGCCGAACGCGTCGGCATGCACCGATGCGGAGCTATTGGCGAAAGTTTCTCAGCGAGAGTCCGTTTCGGTGAGTTATTCTCCGCTACGCCGCTGGCCGCCCTCGCCACCCAGTTAGTTGGCGGCCCTAGCGGCGCGCAAAGCTCGATACTATGTACTGATTGGTCTGGAGCCGCGTCGGCCATTACTATCGAGCGTTTAGACCGTAGACTCGGCGTTTCGTAAAGTTGCTAACGAGATGAGCCAATGAAAACCAATTATGATGTAGTGATCGTGGGGGGCGGACCGGCGGGCTCGACCGCGGCGATCTTGCTGGCACGAGCGGGCTTCAGCGTCTGCGTACTAGAGAAGGATAAGCACCCTCGCTTTCATATCGGCGAATCGATCCTTCCTCGCACCACCCCGCTTCTGCGGGAGCTAGGGCTTGAGAAGGATATCTTAAAGCTTGCCCACGTTCAAAAGTTTGGAGCCGAGTTCGGGTTCGGTAACGATCATGTCACACGTAAGTTCTCATTCACTCAAGGGCTTCTCCCCGGATTCCCGGTTTTTAATATTGAGCGCTCCAAGCTTGACGCGCTGCTGCTGGAAAAAGCTCGCGAAGCGGGTGCGGAGGTCTACGAGCAACGCCCGGTCAAGAGCATTGTTAAGCTAACCGACGGCGACGTGGAGGTGGAGACCCACGAGGGGCCGGTGAGAGCGCGGCTGCTGCTTGATGCTTCTGGCCACGGAACCATCGTCGGCCGCGCTCTGGGCCTGCGAAGAAACTTTCAGGAACCCGAGTTGCAGAAAGTTGCTTACTTTCAGCACTTTGATAACGTGGAACGACTCTCCGGCAAAGAATCCGGCCACCCCGGAATATTCATGTGCACCGAGGGGTGGTTCTGGGTCATCGGCCTGAGCGAGAGCAAGACAAGCGTAGGTTTTGTTACGAGGCCCTCGTTCGTCCGAACGCTTAATATCCCACCTAACCAGTTATTACAATGGGCCATCGCGAGATGCCCGGTGGTGCGTCACCGCATGCGCAACGCAACCGGTAGTGCAGAGAACATCGTCCTCTCGGATTTTAGCTACCGGTGCAGGCCCTACGCCGGTTCGGGTTACCTTATGATCGGCGACGCGGCGTGCTTTCTTGACCCCATCTTCTCAACCGGCGTCACCCTCGCCATGATGGGCGCGTCTCATGCTGCCGGGCTCGCCGCCCCAATGCTCCGCGGCGAACTTAGCTACAAATCCGGGCAGCGTCAGCATCGCCGATTCATCGAGCGCAGCACGGCACCCTTCTGGCGGCTCATCCGCAGTTTCTATAAACATTCGTTCCGCGAACTCTTTGTTCACGGCTCGGGCCCTCTCCAAGTCCCCGGCGCGATTATCTCGCTGCTGGCCGGCCAGGTCTTCCCCAAGCAGCGATGGAGCTTACGTTGGCGGCATTACGCCTTTGACTTCTTCATCTGGTTACAGCAGTATCGCGAGCTCTCACCGCGCCGCGCACCCTTCCACCTGATCAACGAAAGCCCTGTCGGTCTTCCTCTCATCACCGGGCTTCAATCGACAGTGGGCTTTAAGCCCGTTCCCCGCTCCCCTGCCCATCGACAGGCAGAGGTCGCTGCGGCGCACGCATGAGCAGTGCTCGCGTAAGGCTGTAACCGAGCAAACCCAGCGAGACGCCCGCGACCAGGCTCCCCACCAGCCATTCAGCAAGCAGCGCGTTGACCGAGGACCACTGCGGCGGTTGTCGTAAGTTAATTACTGAGAAATCAGGCAGTTTTCCACGAAGCAGCAGCCCACCCACGCAGATTGACAGTGCGGCGAACAGCAAGCCAACCGGCGGGGTGGAAAGGCTCGAGATACTGACTAGCGCCAACGGGTGAAGCCGGAATCGTCCCGCCAGCCAGAGGCAAGTAACTGTTTTGACACCGTAAATAGGTAAAGTCGCCATCAGCAAACCCACGCCCACCGATGCCGCAAGTCGCTCTCGCGCTACCGCATCGCCAGTGGCCATCCGCCACAGTCGCCAAGGGCTAAACCATCGGGCGATACGCCGCGGCAGCGTGCCCGTGACATGGTCCCCGTCCGCACACACCCTTGTCGGCCCCGGGAGCAGAGCACGGGTAAGCAACCGAGCATGCATCGCGATGGAATCGAGCGTATCGCGGATGAGTCGAAAGTGTGTCGTCCGTCCGCCAGGAACTTTATAAATGCACTGGATTGATTGCTCGATGATGGCAACCCCGTACCAACCCGCGCGAACCAGGACTTCGGTTTCAAAGCCGTATCGTGAAGCGGATCCGCTTAACGCTTGCATGTAAGTAAGTGGATAGATCCGCATCCCAGACTGGCTATCCATTACCGATGCACCACTTTCGATCCAGACCAACTCATTCGAAAGTAATCGACCAACGCGGCTAGCCAGCGGGGCACCTGAGCCTTGAGTGGAGCGGGCACCGAGGATAATTGAATCCGCGTTCAACGCCGAGCACTGAATTAGTTTCAGAAGATCAACCACCTCGTGCTGGCCGTCGGTGTCGATCGACGCGGCGTGCGTGTAACCTAAACTCGCAGCCTCGATAAAGCCTGATCGCAGCGCCGCAGCTTTCCCGCGGTTCACCGGGTGGGTAATCACCAATCGCAACGGGCCTGAACTTGCTGCGGCAAACCACTGCTGCAAGACCGCGCCGGTGCAGTCGGTAGAACCGTCGTTCACGGCAATCGTGGGTAGTTGGCACCCCGTAAGCTCATTTAGCACCCGGCCCACCGCCAACCCGTGATTGTAAGTTGGCGCAATTACAACAAACCTCTGCCCAACGGGTAGAGCGATATCATGAACATTCTCCGAGTGCGCTTCCACGGCCATGTGGGTATCTTACGACGGTATCAATCCGCTTTAGCCGGGTGCCCGCGGCACCCACGGCGTATACTCGGCTTATCGGTGCACACTTAAGGAGTTACCAAATGAGATGCTCAGCTATCGCCATCGTCGCCACGGCCGCTTTACTTATGCTCAGTGCCTGCAACCAAGGTTTTAGGTCGGGGGGCCAATCAGTTGACCCAAACTCCAACCCCTGGTTTGCCGCCGCCGCTTCCAACGACCCCGCCGCGTTAACAGCCGCTGCGGCTAGCAACGCCGATGTCAATGCCCATCAACGGCGCGATTACAACACTCCACTGCATATCGCCGCCGCAGCGGGAAACACTCAAGCCGTCAGAGAGCTTCTGGCCAAGGGGGCCAAAGCCGATGTGCTTGATGAAGACGGACGCACGCCTCTGATGATCGCTTCGCATCGGTCGCGCACTCCTGCGGCACTCGAGTTGGTCGGCGGGTCAGTCAACCTCGACACACGCGACCGCCAGCAGCAGACCGCACTTATGTTTGCGGCCAAGAATGGCAACGTCGATGTGGTACGCGCCATGATCGCCAAACGCGCTGCTCTGGATACACAGCGAGCTGATGGGTCAACGGCACTGCACCTAGCCGTCCGCGACGGCCGCACCGACGTGGTTCGCGAGCTGAAGAATGCAGGCGCGAGCACCGCGCTCCGCGACCGACGCGGTCGCTCAGCGATGGATATCGCGTTGTCGGGTGGCAGAACCACCGAGGCAACTTTGCTCGGGGGGTCTTGAACGATTCGGCCGCCCGCCTCCTCGGCAGGGTGGCCAGCGTCTCTCAACAAAGCGTACGAATGTAATATTACGAAGAGGGAGTCGAGCTAAAGATTTGGAGCAGTTGTTCCACTAACTCTGGTTTCTTAATTTTACTCAGCGTGCCACGACGGGACTTGTCCATCAGTACCGCCTCGGACGCGCTCAGCGTCTTAATCCAGTCCACCGCCGCGCAAAGGTAACTCAAGCTCGGGTTCACCGCACTCTCCATCGGCATCTCAGCAGATAACGGGAGTTCCCCCAACGGCTTGCTCTGTCCCGCCGGCACGAAATCCTTGAACGCAACCGCCTCAGCCGTCACGGTTCCGAGCCCTACGTACCCATGTTTATTAAGGTATGCGAACACTTTATCCCCGATCTGAAGTTTCTTGGCGTCTTTGATTCCGCGCTCATCCCCGCCCGCAAGCATGAAACCATACTTCCGGCAATCCTCCCACGAAAGGCCCTCGTCCGTACCTTCACCCGTGTTCATATGCAGATAGCCGGTCTCCTCGCTGCTGCTGGCGGATGAAACCTTCGGTTTTTTAGCTCGCGGCTTAGACTTTTTGGGAGCGATGCCCGATCCAGCTCCGCTCAGCTTTGCATCCTTGTGGTGTATTCGCGCGTCTAGATCCGAATCTGTTTGCGATTGGGCCAGCGGTAGCGGCATAACCTTAATATTAATTCGCTTCACCGATGCGCTGCCAGGCCCCCGGGGCAGATCGCGGAAATCAATGACCAGCACATCAGCCTGAACATCCAGCACTTTGCCGGGGCCCCACTCCGGCTTATTTGGATGCGTTACCAGCGAACCGACGGCGTAGCGAATAGATGTCATGTGGGGATTGTCTGCGCTCTCCCGCCGACAAGCCAGACCCACCCTGACTTCCTTTTTAGCCCCTGACTCTGTTCGCCGTGGTGTGTGGCGAGTTCTGGCCAGCTCGGGTCTGCTCAACCACTCTCTACTTCGGTTGACATGCCTGCTTCCCCGTCCTCGCCCTTTAATGCACTTCTCTTGCCCACGCCTAATGTTTGATGATGTAATCCGCCATTGACTACCATCACCTAAAGAGAGTCTCCGGAAACGAGCCGCGTCGTCCGCTTGTATATTGGTTGCTACGCTCGCCAGCAATCTTCAAATTTCTCGTTTCCCAACTTCGACTATTTCCTCGCATCCTCCCTCTCCACCGCAGCCGCCTTCACCGACAAATCTGATGAATAACAACTCCGTAGCCTTCGGCGCCCCGGGACTAGAGCCGCGCTGGACTTCCGCGGCGAAGGACGGCGTCGGCACGGCGTACCACAGCTCATCGTGCGTCTGGTTTACGCTCAGCCACGGAATTATCAATGAGATTTATTTCCCGCACGTTGACTCGCCCAACACGCGCGACTTGCAGTTTCTCATTACCGATGGTGAAACCTTCTGCCACGAAGAGCGGCGAGACCTGCTGCACAAGACCGAGTATCCCGAACCTAACTCTTTACTCTACCGACTAACCAACTCCGATCCGCGGGGCCGTTACCGTCTGATTAAAGAGATCGTTGTTGATCCGCACTCCTCGGTCCTCCTGATGCACACGCGGCTCGAAATACTTGAGCCTTCACTGCGCGGCAAGCTCCGCCTTTTCGCCCTCCTCGCACCCCACATCAAAGGCACAGGAAAGAACAACTCGGGCTCGTGGTGTAATCTTGATGGTCGCAAACTCTTCAGCGCGCACCGCGAAGATATCGATATGTCCTTCGGCTGCTCCCCCGATTTCACAAGGCGCTCGGTCGGTTACGTTGGGGCGAGCGACGGCTGGCAAGACCTGATGAGCAACTTTAGAATGGACTGGGAGTTTGCTCACGCGAATGATGGCAACATTGCGCTGATCGGAGAAGTAAATCTCGAAGCGTCCACGGAGTTTACCATCGGCGTCGGTTTCGGACGCACCCGCCATAGCGCTTCAACCCATCTTCTTCAAGCGTTCGCCACTCCATTTGCCGATCAGCGTTCCAGGTACGTATTACAATGGCAGCGGGCGCTGGCTAAGGTTGACCTGAGCGAACATACGACTGATAATGGCTGGCTTGTGCGTTTGAGCCAATGTCTCTTGCTGGCCCACGAGGATAAAACATTCCAAGGCGCTTTCGTCGCATCGCTTAGCATTCCTTGGGGCGACACTAAAGACGACAGCGACCTGGCGGGATATCACATGGTTTGGACGCGCGATCTAGTCCAAACCGCCACCGCCTTGCTCGCCAGCGGACAAACCGAGTCGCCACTCCGCTCGCTCATCTGGCTTGCCTGCGTTCAAGCCGAGGACGGCGGCTTGCCACAAAACAGCTCGATTGCAGGGGAACCCTATTGGAAGGGCGTTCAGTTAGACCAGGTCGCCGCGCCGATTCTGCTCGCCTGGCGGCTGCGCCGGGCCGATGCACTGCGACGCTTTGACCCGTGGGCGATGGTCTCGCGTGCCGCGAGTTATCTTATTTTACGCGGGCCTGTTACCGCGCAGGAACGCTGGGAGGAGAACGCGGGCTACTCACCCTCCACGCTCGCGACGATTATCGCTGGCTTGGTCTGCGCTGCCGACTTTGCACATGATAACAAAAGCAATCAGGCCGCCGAGTTTCTCCTCGCCTACGGCGACTGGCTCTCGTCAAACCTTGAAACCTGGACGGTTACAAACCGCGGCGAACTCGTCCCCGGAGTGGCCAGGCATTACGTTCGAATTACACCCGCAGATCCTAATAACCCTACTGCGACCGCCGATCCCGACGGCTCAGAGATAGTGGTCGCCAACGGGGGCGGCCGCCAACCAACCCGAAACGTCGTCAGCGGCGACTTCCTCCACCTCGTCCGCCTCGGGGTACGCTCGGCGAACGATCCGACCGTCGTGGCATCCATTGCAGTGATTGACCAGGTTATCAAGCGTGATCTGCCCCAGGGTGCCGGTTGGCGAAGATATAACCACGATGGCTATGGCCAAAAGTCCGACGGCAGCGCCTTCAACGGCACGGGCGAAGGTCGATGCTGGCCCATCCTCACAGGCGAACGCGGGCACTACGAGCTTGCGGCGGGCCGCGATGCGCTCGCTTACATAAGTGCCATGGAAAATTTTGCTAATGAAGGTGGCATGCTCCCCGAGCAAGTCTGGGATGATGACGATCAGCCAAACCTAAGAATGAAACGCGGCGGACCTACCGGTGCCGCCATGCCGCTCTGCTGGGCCCACGCCGAATACCAGACCTTGGTGCGCAGCCACCGAGATGGCGTCTGCTTTGACCGCATCGAGCCCGCCTTCCAACGCTATGCCCAGGCACCGCCGGTGAGCGAGATGCAAATGTGGACCCTTACCCACCAGCCACCGCAAATGACCCGCGGCACAACCCTCCGCATCATTACCGATCAGGCGTGCAACGTTCGTTGGAGTTTCGATAACTGGGCGACCACCAACGATGTCGATGCGACCGATGCTGGAATCGGCTGCTGGTATGCCGATTTGCCATCAGACCAACTCAAGCCCGACGCCTCCATCATCTTTACATTCTGTTGGAATGGACGGTGGGAAGGAAGAAACTTTCAAGTTATGATCGCGGAGACAGCCAACAGCACGGGGACTCTAAGAGGCGGGTCCGACAAACCAAGCGCGTCTACTCTTACCTAATAAGCTGCCCAGTAAGCAGCGGTCATCACGAGATGACTGAAGGCGAGCCTGGTTGAGGGGCGGTTGCGGGGAGCTGGCCAAAACCTCACGGAAATCTCGCCAAAAAAGCCGAGAAATCATCACTTAAGATATCCGACTCCGACATAGACTGCACAAGTTTATAAAGTTCGTCCAGGCACGAGCGATCCGCCAGGCTGTGCTCGCGTGCAAAGTGCATGATCCCGTCGATACCCCACATCACCGAAGGCTCGCTCCATACTTCAATCGCTCCATCGCTGTAGACCAGCAACATCGAGTTAGGCGGAACTTGCGTGCTAACTGTGGGAAACTCTTCGTCGGGCGCAACGCCGATGGGGGGGCCAGGGCTTAAAAGCTGCTCGATGCGCCTATCCGCTCTCGCCCCGCCCACGGGCGGCTCAGTGATAAGCAGTGGGGGCGGGTGACCGCCTCCAGAGTATGAAAGCGTGCGGGTGCTGCGCTTGTACACACCATACCAGATCGTAAAGAACATGTTATGATGCTGATCCATCGGGAACGCGGCGTTCAAGTGGCGCAACACACCGCTGGGGTCACGTAAGTCACCACCATAAACCGCGCGGCTCCGGATAGTGTTCATCGCCGAAACACTGAGCAGTGCCGGACCCACGCCGTGGCCACACACATCCAGAAGATACAGGGCCAAGTGATCGTCATCGATCCAAAAGTAATCAAAACAATCCCCACCAAGCGTTGCCGAAGGCACGAAGTGCCAATCAATCGCGATAGGTTCAACAACGGGCGCAGGCAGCATCGACCGCACATACGCGGCGGCCTTTGCCAGTTCTGCGGCCAACGCGGCTTGTGTACGATGCAGCGCGTCGAACGCCTCGTTACGTTGCAGCAACGAAAGGTATCCGCGCGAGTGGTAGCGAATCCTCGCAACGAGTTCAACCGGATCAGGAAGCTTCACAATATAATCGTTCGCTCCGCGAGCAAAGGCCTCCGCCTTCGTAATTCCATCTTCCTTGGAACTCAGCACAATCAGCGGTGTGAGCGACGTCTCCTCCTGCTGACGATAGCCGCGCACCAAGTCCAGCCCGTCTGCGCCGGGCATTACAAGATCCTGAAGAATGACAGTTGGAGTCACTCTCGCGGCGGTCGCCAGCGCATCCTCGGCCTTCTGGCAGAAGTGAAACACAATATCCTGCTGCGCTGCAAGCATCCGACGAACCGCCTCGCCGATAATCATCTGATCGTCAACTAACAGCACAACCGGGCTTTCCGATGCGAGCACCGTAATAGCCGCCGCCGCGCGGGCGGTGGGGGGGATGGT
>CAYVFW010000016.1:0-26072 GCA_964450325.1 uncultured Phycisphaeraceae bacterium
CCGCGGCACGGGAATTAGCGGCCGCGTGACGGACAAGGACGTGCGTGCGGCGAAAGGTAAGCCTACTTCTGCCGCGGATGCAATGGCGCGCCCTGCTTCGATGCAGCCGCCGCTCGCTGCACCGCAACGGGGCGCGGCACAACCTGCACCGCAGCACGCAGGTGTCGGCCGCCAGCCCCCGATTGCCGCGATCCAAGCTCAACAACGCAGCTCACCTCCGGCAATGGAAGGCGAAACGCTCCGTATTCCGTTCCGCGGCGTGCGTCGCACCATCGCGAATCGACTTCGCGAGTCGGTCAATCAGGCTGTTCACTTTACCGTGATGGACGAGGCCGATGTTTCGGCACTCGATTCGTTGCGGCGTAAGCTCGCCGCGGCGAGCGGGGAGAAGCTTTCGTTTCTGCCGTTCGTCGCCAGCGCAGTGGCGCGGGTGTTAGGATCGGCGCAGTTCCGGGGCTTGAATGCGACGGTGGATGAGAAGCCGGGCGATGCAAGCTACGAGACGAGCATTGTGCAGCACCGCAGCGTGCATCTGGGAATCGCGACCGATACTGATAATGGGCTTATGGTCCCTGTGCTGCGCGACGCCGACCGCCTGGGAGTGCTGGAGATTAGCCGCGGCATCTTGGCGATTGCCGATGGTGCCCGGCAGCGTACCGCTTCTCGCGAGCAGCTAATGGGAAGTACGTTTACAATTAGTAACGTTGGCAGCCACGCCGGAAGGTTCGCGACGCCGATCATCAACTACCCCGAGGTAGGGATTCTCGCGGTGGGGCGGGCGCGCGAAGGAATAGTGGTCAGCAAGGGTTCGTTTAAGATCGGTCAGATGCTGCCCCTCTCGCTCGCGTGCGACCACCGGGTGGTGGACGGTGCCACGGCCGCGCTCGCGCTAGCTGAAATATTGCGATTGCTCCAAGAGCCTGATTCGTTGATGGCACCAGCCCGAGGCTAAGGCTTCGCGGATCATCCTAATAAATAAAGCGGGGAGGGGACATCGTGATCCCGCTCCCCGCTTCTCTCTATCAGCCTTAAGTGCTTAGCATTGCCGGCAAGTGCTAGCCGGTGATGTGCTTAGCAGCCACCCGCCGACCAGACCACGAAGAAGGCACCGACATCGGCTCCATCCACGCCGCCGTCCAGATTCACATCGGCACAGGGCTCAGCTGCTGCCCAAGCCGCGAAGAAGGCTGTTACGTCGCTCCCATCGACGCCACCGTCTTGATTAAAGTCGGCCGCGCAGTCGGGGCAGACGGGGCAGATCAGGTCTTGACGCATTGTGATGCGGCGAAAGTTAGCTTGCCAGATGGTGCCAGCCTGCGAAACCGACTGCGGCTGCCAGCGAGGGTTTTGGACGGGCAAGCGTGCGGGACGAGGTTCAAACCGGTCGTCAAGGCAACCGACCGCGCCCGTATTGTCGGTGTGAATCAGTTCAATGTCGATGCCGCCGAAGCCCGTCGCTGCCGGAAGAGTTACGTTACCGCAAAGGCCGTAACCGTCTACCGCATTGATAAAGTTAGGAACCACACCCAGTGCTGCGGGCAGGAAATTGTACGTGCGGCCAACAAGCGGATTGCCACCGGGGCCTAACAACATAAGCATTGCATCGCTGGCAGCAGGAAATGTGCCGGCCCAGCCCCCCAATGCGATGTTATTGTTACGGTCTTGGTGGATTGACCGATACGCCGTGCCCATACGATTTTGAAACCCCATCCACAGCATCCCGAAGCCCGGATCGGTGCGGAAAACATGAATATTCTGGGAGCCCGCAGTGCCGAGATCGGTGCGGCCATCGAATATGATGTCACCGTTCTCCATCAGATCAAGCCCGTCACCAGTGCCGCTTTCTGGTGCGTTGTTTGGAGTGAAGAAGGTAAAGTTTGTTCCGATGATGGGTGCTCCGTTGGATGCTACGCGCATCAGGATCGGATCATGCTGGGGCGGCGCTCCGGCAGCGTTCGTAAACTGCGCGGTACCGGTGACCACCAGTGTTCCCGCTTCCTCATCGCGGATGTCGCTAAAAGTAAGTCGGCTGCGCTGTTCTTGAGTTGGGTTGCTGTACCGGAAGTTGAATATCGGGCTTCCTACGGGCGACGTTCGAATGATCACCCCGTCCTGCTGCGTCTGGGAAACCACCTTGCGGCCGGTTAAGACGTAACCACCCGACACTTCCTTCACGGCCACACCCGCCCCGCGACCGTGGATCACATCTTCAGCGGACGTATCACCTTCGTAAACCCACGACCACATGACGTTGCCGCCCGCATCGAGCTTTAGCGAAGCAAGATTAAGCAAAGCTCCAGCGCTTTGCGTCTCAGCACCCACGATGTAACCGCCGTCGCGGGTCTGTTTCACGCTGTAACCAATATCATCTTGGATGCCGCCCCAGGTGATGGACCAATCGACGGTGCCGTCCGCTGCGTACTTGACAACCAGAATATCGAGGTTTGCTGCGGTGGTGCCAGCGAAGAGGATCGAACCCGCGGTGACATAACCGCCATCGGAGGTCGCGGCGATGCCGCGTGCGGTTTCATCCAGTTGCGTGCCGATGAGCCGATTGAACGGCTGAGCGCCAGCGGTAGAGATTGCGGTTGAAGTGAATGTGGCGGCGAGAAGCAGTTTTGTGATTACGTTCATGACATGACTCCAGTTAAAGGGCGGACGATCCGAGTCGCCGGGTCCACTCTTGCGGAATACCAGCGGGCGAGGCTCGGAGACATCACAGCGTGCGAGCAGGCCAATCCAACCTTGCACCTCTATAGAAAAAAACACCCGCAGGGCGGGTGTTTTATCTGAATTCTTGTTTTGCTGGAAGAAACTCCTCCAGAAACCTTTAACTTACTTCGTCAAGTCCATCGGGCGTGCCGGCGGATCGCGACGATCAGGGGCAACTGTATTGGAGTTCATTCCGCGGGGAGCATTGGCTGAATCGCCAACTGCGGTGCCGGTGCTGTGGCCCTTGGCGAGATAGATCTCTACGCGCCGATTGGCGGGTGTGTTACCACTTCCACCGTTGGGCTGGACGGGGCGATATTCGCCCCAACCTGCGGCCATCATACGACCCCAGGTCACGCCTTCGTTACCCAAGGCATCGATAACCGCGATGGCGCGATGCGCTGAGAGGTGGCGATTGGTGGGATGCTGACGAGCGGTATTCGCACTAATGCGTTGGCTGTCAGTGTGGCCTTCAACCACGACGTCATATTGAAGCGCAGAGGAAGTCTTAAGCACTTCGGAGAGAGCTGCGAGGGCACGCCTCGCGTCGTCCTTCACAACGGAAGAGCCCGAATCAAAGGTAAGATCGCTACTGAAGCGGAGCATGCCGCGGGCAGCGTCGTAGGTGACCAGACCCGGGTTTTCACGGGCAAACTTTTCAAGAGCGGCGTCGGTCTGAGGATCCAGCTCGCCGAATGTAAGCCCAGCCATTTTGCCCTCAAGGTCCTTGAAGCTGGCCATTGACTGATTGAGGAGGCGGCGGAGCTCTTCGTTCTCTTTCTGGAGCGCCGATATGGCACCCTCGCCCGAACCAAGGTTACGTTTCAGGGCTTCGAGCGCGGCGCGAGCTTCGTCGCGTTCACGTTCGAGCTCTTTCTGCCTGGCAATGACCGAGCGATTTGTGGTGTAAAGATTATCGTAAGCACCTTGGCCGACACAGCCTGTAATCATGGACGCAACTAGCGTAAGGCCCAAGGTGGTTACTACAGCCTTGCGGCGTGCGGTGGTCATCGGCGTGTTCGTCACATTCATAACGCTTGTCGAGTTCTTCATGTTTGTCATTTACTGCTGCTCCTTCGCCGCAGTGGTGCAACGTGGGTCGCGATCCGTGCTGCAACGTTCTGTTTATGCTGCGGCAACTGTAGTCGGGCGGAGCTCGCGGTTGAGTTGCCTTCAGAGGCATCGCGGGCCTCATACCATCGGACTTGCGTGGGCGGTTTATACACATTTGCCGCCGCAAAATCCTCTCAGTTGTTTCCCTATCCTCTTTCGTTGAATCGGCGCCATTGCCGAGTGAAAGCCCACGAGTTGACCGACTTTCAAGATCTCTCCCCACCTCGCTCGCAAGTCGTGCGAATCGATGCACTTGCCATTGAAGATGCGCTGGCGGTGTCCGCCTCCCCCGGTTCGCTTCTGCTTGAGATTACCGACCCCCAGACGCTTGAATTGGCTAGAAGCCACCCGGTTCATGCCCAACTTAAAGTGCTCGCCGCAGGCCCACCTTCACTGGTCGATCGGCACGCTGCGTCGAAGGTTGCTACAACACTCAAACGCCCCAACGATGTTTTGATTCCCGGATTAGTCAACGCGCATTCGCATCTTGATCTCACCCATATCGGGCCACTTCCGCCCCACGGAGAGGGCGACGACAGCGGCTCATCGCGATTCATGCGATTTGTAGATATTGTGCGACAGCGTCGGTTTACCGATGATCAGCAGATCGCCGCGTCAGTCCGGGCAGGTATTGAGTCTAGTCTTTCGAGTGGCGTGGTAGCCGTCGGCGATATAAGCGGTGCGGCGGGTGGCTGGCCACGCTTGGCCGCGCACGCTGAGCTTTTACGCAGCCCGCTTTGGGGCACCAGTTTCGTTGAGTTCTTTGCGATTGGTACCGCAGAGGAGCGAGGGCTGGAACGGCTTGAAGAAGCCCTTCAAGAGGGCGTTGCCAGAGTTACGCGGCCACACTTGCGGCTTGGGATTTCACCACACGCACCGTACACCGTTTCACGGCGAGCCTACATGGCCGCCGCGGCGATGGGAAAACGTTACAACCTGCCTCTAATGACGCACCTTTCTGAGACCGCCGCAGAGCACGCCTTTGTGGCGACCGCCAGCGGGCCTCAGCGTGAACTGCTTGAACGGCTGGGGATTTGGAGCAGCGACATGCTGCGGGAAATTGGTCATGGCGCGACTCCTGTATCGCATTTGCAGTCCGTGCTGTCTTATTCGGAAATGATCGCGGTTCACTGCAACGGACTCTCCGGCCCAGATATCGCCAGACTTTTAGATGCGAAGACGCGGGTGGTTTTTTGCCCGAGAGCAAGTGCGTATTTCAAGGCCGATGAAGAGTTTGGGCCTCATCGTTATCCGGATCTGCTCTTTGTGGGTATTAAAGTCGCTCTAGGAACCGATTCGGTGATTAACCTATATCGCTCGGGAGATATTGCGAGCGAAGAGCCTTTCGACCCCGACGTTGGGGTGCCAGCGCCGGCTACCCCGCTCTCCATTTTGGAGGAGATGAGATTGCTCTACCGCCGGGATGCAATTCGCGCCATGACGCTGCTGGGAATGGCGACAATGGACGGGGCGACCGTCCTTGGGCTTGATCCGCTGAACTTCACCTTCAAGCGCGGTGCCAAAATTGCGGGTGTGGTCGCGGTAAACGCACAAAGGCCCGGATCGGTGAATCTAGATCTCGCCATTGACCGTATTTTGTTAGGAAATGCGTCCCCCGAGCTACTCTATATCGGGAAATAATACTGTTTGGCAGTAGTGCTATAGTATGTGGTTCTCTGTGAGACTTCTTATGAGCGCGAAGTGGCGACAGGTTAAAGCTTGGGATGATCAGTTCCTCCGGGGGCCGTTTCTATGGCCGTTGAAGGTGCTTGTTCGCGCGTTTAGTTCGATTACTTTGGCCGTTACACTGCTTTCGTTTGTGATGGTGTACGGGACGATGGCGAGCGTGCCCTTGGGCCTTCTCGCATTAGCGCCAACCTATTTGCTGCTGGGTGCTATAGCGGTTGTTCTGGCGGGGGCAATCGCGGGCGCGCTGGGTTGGTGCGTTGTGGCAGTTGGGAGTCGTCTGACTGCGAGGGGCACGAGTGGGGGCGCGGGGCCGAAGCTGGCCTGGTTCCGCAGGCCAGTGCTTGTCGTCGCGCTTTTGGTTGCGGTGATCATTTCAGTCATCGCGGCGGCGTTGGTGTGGAGACAATGGCTCTGGCCGATGTTGCACTACAACCCTGGGTCTGGAGCGGGGCTGCGGCTCTTCGCGGCGGCGGCGGAGCAATATAAGTCAACGACCCTGCGACGGTTGCCCGGCATTGAAATGTCCGAGCTTGAGTTCTACGCGTGGTGGCCGCTGCGAGTTGTATTACTATTGTTCGTGGTGAACATGGTGGTGGCGACGGTGCGACGCATTGAGTTTACGTTCAAAAATCTCGGTGTGCTCACGGTGCATACGGGCATCGTAATGCTCGCGATGGGCAGCATTTATTACAGCGGGCTCAAGCGCGAGGGAGATACAATTCTACTCGCGGGCCAGGCCGATGCCCAGACGGGCGTGGCGAATGTGGGGCCCCCGCAGACCGTCTTCTTTGATAACACCCGCGTTGCATTATATATCGATGCTGGCATGGGATGGGAGCAGCGCCCGCTTCCCGGCCTGCCAAGGTACAATGATTATAATTTACAACTGGCGGGGGGCAAATCCGCGTTGGAGACCGCGGGCCGGCTTGCGCCGTGGAAGACGGCGGGCGGGGTTGATCGGCTGCTTTCGCTAAAGGTGCCTCCGGGCGACCCGGCGATGGACCCGGGTGTGAGCTTGCGTGTGGTCGGCTACTGCGCGTTCGCGCAGGCGCAGAAGGATCACATTCAGAAGCCAGCGAGCTTGGTGGCTGAAGAGAACAACCCGCTGCGGATTGTTTATTTACATAGCCAGCTCCCAGATGATGAGGGGCGTGTTTCCGATTCACCGATCCTGGCCTTCACTTTGACACCAAAGTCCGCGACCGACCGGCTGAGCGAGCAAGAGGGGTCTTTTGCGTTGGAGTACACGGCTGGCCCCCGAATGGGGATGAGTGACCAGCGCTGGATGGACTTAACCGAACCGCTTGAGAGTGGCACCGAGTATGCTCTTGTGGTCGAGCTGCCCGCACCGCTCCCGTTCCGCGCCGTTTACCCCGTTAAAGTGGGAAGCATAATTGAAGTGGGCGGCACGGGATACAGGATTGAGGTGAAAGCACTCTTACCAACGCCTCCGTTCCCGATTATCACCGAAGGATATAAGGGAGCGACCAGCAGCGTAGCCCAGATCGCGGTAACCCCGCCATCTTCTCAGGGCCCTACCACCGGAGCGAGTGATCCGTTTGATCGTTACGTCTACCACCGCTTCCCCGAGATCAATCAGGACATGTTGGCGGAGGTCAACGAGAGCGGGATGCCAAAGCGGCGAGACGCCGACCCCTCTATCCGCATCGGGCTCATCGATGCAAGTCAGCTTAATGTTTACATCGACGATGCTCCCGGCCCTTCGGGCCTGACGCGGGCACTCATCCGTGAACGCGGCGGACGGCTGAGGGTGGTTAACCAAGTCGGGGCGGATGGACGGCTAGACCAGGTGGTGGACAAAATAAGTTTGCGAGTCGGCGAGCGATGGGAGAATGCCCGCGAGGTTGTTCGGCCCTCGCGCGCCAGCGACGAGGATATTCGAAAAGATGCCGATGCCATGGGTACGCATGACAAGGCGATGATCGCCGTTGAAGTTTCCGCGGCGGATGCCGCCGGTGTGATGCAATCGGATGTGGTATGGCTCGCGTATACAAAGTACTTTGGCCTTGGCCCGGAGGTTGACAGGGAAGTTAAAGTCGCAGGCAAGCAGATCGCGCTCGCGTTTGGACGAGTGCAGCACCCGCTGCCGGGCTTTGCCCTCCAGCTACTGGATTTCAAGATGTTAACTTATGATCATCGGGGCAGTCCCCGTGATTATCAATCGCTGCTCCGAGTGTCGCCCACGGAGGCTGACTTTACCGCCTTTGAGCACGTCACGCAGCTAAACGCTCCGCTCACTGCCCCGTTCTTATGGGACGAGAGTGGGGCCTTCCTACGCAATGTCTTGGGACGAGCAAGGGCGGGGCTTAATCCCAATCAATACAAGTTTTCGCAGGCCGGGTGGGACGCGGCGGGGTGGGCCCGCACCCAGCGATTAACCGATGAGGGAACGCTGAAAAAGCCCGTTGTTAGCTTTACGATCTTGGGGGTTGGCAATAGCCCGGGGATTCACGTCATCGCACTGGGCGGGGTGCTCATGGGGTTGGGAATTCCTTGGGCCTTCTATGTTAAGCCCTGGCTCGTAAGGCGAGAGAAGACGCGTATCCAGCAGGCACTGGCGGAGGGAACTTATGTTCCCAAGAGGCCCAAAGGGGGCCAAGTATCTGGCGCGATCGGGGCTGGCACGCGGATAGCGGTTGCCTCCCCGAGTGCCTCGGGCGGGAGTGATTTACCTGAGGCGAGGGGTGCAAACTTATGAAATATTATTTGCGCGGCGTAATTCGTGCCTTGGCGGTCCTCTTGCTTTGCTGCGTCGCGGCGGAACAGGTCGGCGCGCAGACGGCACCCGAGGGCAACGCGCACCCTCTCACCCGCGACGTAAGCGAAGCGGGAGAAAAGCTGACCAACCCCTTCGGCGAACATTCGACCGACCTTAAATCCGTGCCCACCGCCGTTGAGAAAGAAGCCTTCGCCAAAGCACTCGACCTGAATGCACTGCGCAGTCTTGCGGTGTTTCATAATGGTCGCATCAAAGTCGTACAGACCCTCGCGGATGAAACCGTGAGAAAGCTTACACTTCGGCGAGCGTATGTTGATTTCGTAAAAAACGAAGGGGCACCGGGGAAGCCGGATGTTCGGGATATTAAATTCGATACGCTGTTCACGCTGCTGGACATGACGATCGATCCGGCGTATTACATTAATAAGCCGCTGATCGGGGTTGAGTATCTTCCGCTTCGAACGCAGCTGCTCGCAGCGGAATTCCCCGAGGATGCCCAGACGCAGCAGCGGTGGTTAAAGGTGGCACGGGTAACACCCATGATGATCGACCACCATCTGCGCGGCATCGCGGATAAGTTTGCCAACAAAGAACCTTATATTCGCGCCGCGGGCAAGGTTGACCAGGCCGTCCGACTGTTCATGGAGCAGAAGGCCAACTTTGTAATGGTTGCCCCTGCGACGAGCGATCAAGCGTGGCTCCACCTCTCCCAGCTCGATGCTGACAACCCGGCGAAACGCGCTGCACTCGCACTTGGCGCCGCCTGGAGAAAGGCAGATGCGTCAGCCGTGAACGCCGCGGTGACGGTTCTTGCCGAGGAGTTGCCAAAAATAAACGCATCGGTCTACCCCACCACATCGCGACAACTAGAGATCGCTTATAATCGCCTGAATGCGTTTGAGTGGGGGTATTGGACCTACTTTCTTGCGCTGGTGGCGTTGCTGGTGGCGCTCGCCACTGGGCGTAATTTTGCAGCGATTACCGGGGGCGGGTTGCTCGCCGTCGCGGTCGCGTTGCATGCAACGGGATTTATTCTTAGATGCTTAATTGCCGAGCGATTCGCGATTCAGAACCAGTTTGAATCGATGACCGGATTGAGTCTATTCGCCGTGATCGTTGGAGCGATTGCGATGGGGGCTCGCCGCCAGTGGCTGTTTGGGGCGGCGAGCGCTGCTGTGGGCTTTCTGGTGTTACTCACCGCGACTCAGGCAGGAATTCCGGGTGTGCACATCGAGCGTGAGGCGGCCATCTTGAATACCAGCGTTCTGCTGAAGTATCATGTTACGACGGTGCTCGTCTCCTACGGGCTTATAGCCTTGGGCTTCATGTGCAGCCTCTTCTACCTCGGGGTTCATTACGTTGGTGGTAAAACTGCGACCGTCCCATTCCCGGCTTTGGTAGGCGGTGCTCAGATAACTGCGGGCGCCACGGGCGGCGGAAGTGACGCGACGCTACCTGAAGTTGAATCTGAAGTAAATGTCCTACCGCGTGCGAAAGTGCTAGCTGATCTGGACGCCGCCCAACTTGTCCTCATGCAGCTTGCGTTCTGGACGCTGGGCGTGGGGATTCTGCTGGGAGCCTGGTGGGCCGATCATTCTTGGGGACGATGGTGGGCCTTTGACCCCAAGGAAATCTGGGCGCTGCTCACTTGGCTTGTTTATCTCGTGGTCGTGCACGTTCGCATCGCTCTGCCGGCTCGCAAGGGAATAACGACCGCATGGCTGAGCGTTGTTGGTTTCTTTGTGATGCTTTGGACTTATTTTGGAGTTAACTTATTATTGCCGGGGCTGCACGCTTATGCGTGACGAGCAATCGGGTGATCGGCTTACCTCCGCAGACTTTGCGCTGCCCGCGATTGAGGTAGCGCGAATGTTGATAGGCTGTTCGCTCTGGAACACGGCCCAAGGAACGCGGGTGGGGGGAGTAGTCGTTGAGACTGAAGCTTATGTCGGACCTGAAGACAAAGCGAGCCATGCCTTTGGAGGAAGGCGCACCGCTCGGGTAGAGGCAATGTACGCCCAGCCCGGCACGGCTTATGTTTACTTTACTTATGGTACTCACTTTTGCATGAACGTCTCGTGCTTCGCGGCCGGTCACCCCGCGGCTGTCCTGGTAAGAGCGATAGAGCCGCGAGTGGGGCTTGAGGTCATGAGCCATCTGAGGGGGACAAACGACCCAATGAAATTATGCAAGGGGCCGGGGAATCTATGCCGGGCCCTGGGCATTCACTCGGCGCAGAATGGTATAAACTTATGTTTGGACGACTCCTTCTGCTTCACCAGCCAGAAGCGGGTTCACGCTGGCGATCTGGCCAAACCTCTCCGGATTGCCACCACCGCACGAATAGGAATCGGCGATAGAGGGATCTGGACGCGCCGGAGACTTCGATTCTTTTTGAACGGCAGCCCGTTCGTGAGCCGATTACCGTCTCAACGTGGTACAAACAAGCCGTCGGGGAACAATCCGAACAGTTAGCGAGCGGCAGAGATTCTTGACCGCAGAGAGCCTATCGAGGCGAGCCTCCGAAGTCGAGCCTCCTAAAATCTTTAGTCGCGCTCCCGTGTTCGCCTCGCGAGCAGCGCGTGAGTTTGGCAGCGTAGTTGGCTCGAGGAGCAAAGTTCGTTGGACGATCCATTCATCGATTCGTGGGAGCAGTTGAAGCCTATCGCAGGAAACTTCCCGCCGGCGGCGTTCTCATTTGTAGTTTCGGGGCTTGCTCACACAGTGCGGGCCATCCACGGCGATACCGTCGCCGAGGATATCGAAGCGAACGAGACGGTCTCCGATGATGAGAGTCGGCACGTCTCCGGCAAACAGTTGTGCCTTGGTCTTAAGGATTACGCGATACGCCGTTACGGACGTTTGGCTCGCACGGTGCTGCGCCGGTGGAACATCGCCGAGACGGATGATTTTGGCCGAATCGTTTTCACGATGATTGAGGCCAAGCAACTCCGCAAAACCGCCAACGATCGGTTCGAGGATTTTTGCGGCGTATTCGATTTCGATGAAGCCTTTGGCGATCGCGTCTGAAAGGCCATCTATGGCCTAATATTATGTTATGTTGTTTCAGTAAAGCAAGCATAGTCGGCTTACCCCGGTTAATGCATTTAGTAGTGTTTGTCTAGCTTTTTGAGGTTCGCTATTACGTTCTGCTCTAAATGATACTGGGTCGGCGAACTTCCACTGGCCCGCGGTCGACTGGGGCGCAATTGTGCTGGCATGTGCGGAACTGTTATGAACGAGACGTCACAACAACCCCACGCGGCCGCTGCAGGAACGTTGGGCACGCCGCTCGCGGTTGAGCTCGGCGGAAACCTGCCCTGTGTCCGATGTAAATATAATCTGAGGGGGCTCTCGATCCGCGGGGGGTGCCCTGAATGCGGTACCGCTATCAAGGCCACTTTGTTGGCCGTCGTTGATCCGCGGGCAGGGGAACTTCGGCCCATTCGGCACCGCTATCTGGTCGCCGCGGGGATCGTGCTTTGGGCACTCGCTGGCCTGCTGTCGGTAGCGTCCGCCGCGGCGGTGGAAATTACGATTGCTGCGGGGCTGGGCGCGGGGCAGTTCTACCCGGGCGATGTGGTCCGAATGCTCCCCGCCGTGCTTGCGGGTCTTTCGGGCTTGGGGGCTTTGGCGCTTGTGCGTCCGCATGGTGGGCTTTCGCGAGGAGGCATCGTGATGGCCGCCGCTGGTGTGATTGCTTATGTTCCGCTGGTCGGAATGCTTGGCTGGATCGGTCGGTTTGGGGAGGCGGAAGTTTCGCCGGGAGGCTGGCCTCTAACGGCCCGGGGCGGAGTGCAGGGGATGGTCTGGATAGGGGTGGATGCGTTGCTCATCGTGATCTGTATCATGTTACGTCCGAATGGTCGGCGGCTGGCCGCGAGGTCGCTGCTGATGCGGACTGGCCGCGTGGACAGGCAGACGCTGCGAGCGCTAGCCCTTGTGCTTATCTTTTCGCTGGTAGGCCACGGGATGGGTGTGGCCGGGGCGATGTTTCCGACCAACGCCGAGCTGCTCGGATTGCTGGGGGGTTTACTTACGACGGTGGGATACGGGTTTCTGCTGCTGGGGATGGTGGGGGTGGTCCTAGATTGCGCGAGAATTGCTTCGGTAATCGCGGCCAAGCCGCTTGATCTGGCATGGGTCGTGCCGACTCAACGGACCGCAGCTTATGATCGACCCAGCCGCGCTGTGCTGCACGGTCGTCCGAAGGGAGAAGTGGTGGGGGGAGTGGTGAATCCCCCGTGAGCGTACATCCAAAGCATGAGTTGCTTCCTTTCACCGGCAAACAACGCGAGCACTTTGATGCGATGGTAGAGCGGGCCGTCAAGAGCCTGCCCGGAGACTTACAGTCTCGGATCGAACGGGTGCCGGTGCTGGTGGAAGATTATCCTTCGAGCGAGGTCTTGGAGTCGTTCGCCGGGGATGAGGAGGGACCGCCCGAGCTTGATGAGCTGTGCGGGCTGCACTCTGGCTCGGGCGAGGCTGGTATCGACGATGATGGGGCGGTACCTAACAGCATTACTTTATATCGGCTGGGCATCGTCGCGATGGCCGGAGGGTGGGGAGCTGGCTCTGCGGTAATGGCGAACGACGACGCTATTTATGATGAGATTGTAGTTACGTTACTTCACGAACTGGGCCATGACTTCGGGCTTGATGAGGACGGGCTGACCCAGCTTGGTTACGATTAAGTGGCGGAGATGTGCGCCAGCGGGCGGCAACATCGGGGCCCAGCGGAACTCCACAGTGCCTCCGTGCCGCCGTCATGCTTGCTTACAATATATATAACACCTGTCGAGGTGCTAGCAACGTCATACTAAGTAGTAAGCTGACGCCCCAGCGGCTTGAAAGCAATCATAAGTCGGCGAGGGCCATGTCGCTCACTCGTCCCGCCTGCGGCGGAGGGATCACAACGTTCGTGGCGAACGCGGCGAGCGCGGGGCTAAACGCGGCCATGAGCGTCCGCACCGAGGACGCGTTGAACGCATCTGCGTAGGGCGTGGTTATCTGCAGGCCCGCAGCGACCTGGCCCGGCGTCGTATCAACAACGATCGGCACCTGACGATCGATGGGGGCCGGACGACCGGCGAGCACGGCCAGAAGGTCCAGCGCGATCTGTCCTTCTGTCTTGGCCAGCTCGATCACGGGGATGGCCTGCTCGAACGCTTGCAGAACGCCCTTGGCATTCTCGTATGTACCGGATTTCTCAGCGAATGTCGCGCCGGGAAGCACGATATCGGCGCGGTCTGCCATTGGGCCAATCAGCGTATCGATGAGCACGACGAACTTTCCTGAAACAGCGGTGAGCAGGTCATTGCTCGCCCAATCAGTGGGATAGTTGCCGGTGATAAGTATCGCGCCCACATCGCTCTGGCCGATTCCCAGCCCCATCCGCCGGAGAAACGCATCGTAACTTAATATCTGATTGTCGCCGAAGAGGGCGGCCAGTGCCCGACGCACGCCCCGCGCGTTGGGCGCCTTTTCGGCGTACAACTTAAAGGAATTACGATCGGTCTCTTTGGCGCCCAGCGGGAACACCTTGTCCTGACCGACGACGGGTACGGGTCCCACTCCGATAATCGCGTTAGGGTCAAGCCTTCTGATGAACTGGCCCAGCACGAACGCTTCTTCGCAGGTGAGAAACGGGCTGACCAGCAGCGCGGCCCGCTTGTAGTTCGCGAGCCCCCTCCGGATCCCGTCGATCGCGTCATCGTAAGCTTTGGTGTAGTCGCACTCGACAGTCGCTCCGTACTGCTTACGGGTGGGCGACCGTAAGCGGTCTTCGCTGTGGACAAACTTCCAGCCGTAACGCACCTCGTCGGTAATCCAGTGCTGGTTAATCTCGGCGTTAGCCCGAGGCTTGATGCGGTGGACGCGCCCCTCGTTGTGGTGAATATAAATATTATCACCGCTCGCCGTCAACGGATCAATCGCGGGAGTTTGCTTAAGGAACCAAACACGCTGGGCGAAGAGAAAATCCTTGTCTAGCAGAGCTCCCACGGGGCACAGGTCAACGACATTGGCCGATAGCTCGTTGGCGAGCGGGATGCCCGGGAAGATATCAATTTCCTCACGGTTTCCCCGGCCCTGCACCAGCAACTCTGCGGTCCCTGTCACCTCACGGGTAAAGCGGACGCAGCGGGTACACATGATGCAGCGGTCCGAATATAATAATACGTGCGGCCCGACATCCTTCTTGGGCTGCTTAACTTTCTGCTCTTCAAACCGTGACTCGCCCCGTCCGTAGTTGTAAGAATAATCCTGAAGAAAGCACTCACCGGACTGATCGCACACCGGGCAATCGAGCGGGTGGTTGATAAGCAAATATTCCATTACCGCCTTCTGATTCGCCATTGACTTGGGGGAATCAGAAAAGACAACCATCCCGTCGATGGCGGTCTGTTGGCAACTTGGCACCAGCTTGCCTCCCATGAACGGCTCAAGCACTCCCGATTTAGCATTGGGAACTTGGCAATCTACGAGGCAGATACGACACGACGCGACGATCGAAAGCCCTTCGTGATAGCAGTACTGAGGGATCTCAACTCCGTGCGTGTTCGCAACTTGGAGTATCGTTTGCCCCGCGGTGAAGGGCAAGGATCGGCCATTTATTTTCATCGTCGGCATTCGCGTTGATTATAGCCGCGGTAGGTGCTCCATCGGGTTTTTCAGTGCGCCGGGGCAAGCATCGGCGTCGCCGGAGGCGCTCAGGCTGTGAGGAAAGTGGAAGCGATGAGGGTGCCAAAGAGATCGTAGTTGAATGAGGCACGCATATGGCCCGCTGCGGCGAGGTGAAGCAGCTCAAGGTGTTTGACTCGATGGCCGACGACGGCGAAGTTGGCGCGACCGGGGAGAGCCTCGACGGCATCAGGATTATCGCCCTTGAGGCCCAAGGGAAGATTGGGGTCGTGCATGGCAGAGGGGATTCCGGGCGGTCGCGGGGCGAGATAGCAGCGTTTGCTGCTTAAGGTGGCCGCGGCCCACTGGACATCGGTGGTCGTTTGGTCCGCTAAAGAGGCGTGGGCCTGCATCCGTAACTGGATGCGGCGGATGGGATCATAACATAGCAGTGCGGTGATGGGTTGCGCGGCGATGTGGGCGATTTTGGGCGCGCGCAGATCAGTGTGGATGTAGAGATAACGCGATGTAAATATAACTTTACGAAGAACCACCACGCGGGCCTGGGGCTCGCGGGCTTCATCGGTGGTGACGACGGTCAGCAGATGGAAGCCATCGTGCCGGTCGATCACGGCCTTGGAGAGCAGCCCCCACGCGAATATTTCGATTTCGGGGAGAGTCTGCGGGACCGGCACAGGCGGCTCCGCGCGGCTCTGCGATGGCGAGGGGGGTGAAGGAGAAGAAGATTCTGCACTTGGCGGCTGGTTCATAGGTTACAGTTATGTGTGTGCCTCTAAGGAGGACTGATTCATCGTGTCAGGGCCGGGCGGGAGCAGCGCCAGCAAGCTACGGCATACCCCGCCTGGATCGCTCGAACCGCAGACGGATGACAAGACCGCAATACCCCTGCATCCGTGCAAGACAAGTTGACTTATGTTTAGGGGTGTGATTCCGCCGATCGCCAGGTGTGGGCGGGGAGCGGGCGCGTTCGCGTACGCCTGCATGTACGTCGGCCCTGCGATCACCGACTTATGCTTCGTAGTGGTAGCAAACATCGGGCCCACACCGCAGTAGTCGGCCCCGGCCTCCCAAGCCGCAGCGGCCTGCTCAAGGTTTTCGGTAGAGACCCCGATGAAAAGGGGCTGTCCGGCCAGCCTGCGGATGGCTGCAACGGGAAGGTCGGACTGGCCGACGTGAACACCGTCGGCGCCGGCGGCGAGGGCGATGTCGGCGCGATCGTTAATTATGATACTTACGCCGGGGTGGGTGAGGCGGCGGAGAGCGATGGCGCGAGTTAGGATCTCTCGCCCGTCCAGCGATTTCTCCCGTAGTTGTAAGCAATCAGCCCCGGCATCGATAGCGGCGCGGGCGACATCCAGCCAGGGAAGAGCGCACAGAGATTCGGTGATAAGCACGCACAACCGCCACTGCGGAACGCTCGCGGGACCCAGGCGTAATACAAGTACTTTCTCGAGCGAATACGAATCGTATCGGATCGACTCAATAAGCGCGGCCATGGGTGCGCCACCGGACAGGGTCTTAGCGGCCTCCTCCAGAGAACGTAAGCTTTCACTCAATCGTCCGCACGCCGGGCCGACCACATCGCGGAGCGAGGGGCGATTGCGCTCTTGCGCGGTGGTTATGTTGACCCCGACGTCGGTGGAGAGATCCCGGTTGCTCATTCGGGCAAACTCGCCCCCCGGCAGAGAGGCGGCCGCGGCGGCGAGGCGGTGGCGAAGGAGTTTGGCCCTTTCGCAGATGCCGGGCGACTGAAGCCAGAATCTGGCGATATCGTCGATGGTGCGGAGGGCCTCGCGGGCGCGGTTAAAATTAGCATCGATGATGCGATAAGCGGGCGTTCCGCCGGCCGAGGTCGGGACAGAATCTGAGGATGAGGCGGGGTGATTCATCGGGGCGGGCGAGGTGTCGGCGGCGAGAGGGCTAGAATTGAGGGAAGCATACGAAAGCGGCCGCGGCGGGCGGATCGATGTGTTGTTTGTCGAGAAGCCCGCTGAGGAAAGTCCGAGCACGGTATGGACACGATGGTGGGTAACGCCCACCCGCCGATCCGGTTCACGCTACGAGCGTGAAAAGGCAGCGGCGAGGGAAAGCGCCACAGAAAATAAACCGCCCGGCTTGCCGGGTAAGGGTGAAAAGGTAGGGTAAGAGCCTACCGCTCCGGTGGTGACATCGGGGGCATGGCAAGCCCCATCGCGTGCAAGGTCATGCAGCGTTCCAGGACTAAACGTAAGTTTGGTTCTACGGCCGGTCCGGCTGGCGGAGGACGCGGGTAGACTGCTAGAGCCCGTGGGCAACTACGGGCCCAGAGAAATGGTCGCTGCGGTTGAGACGTGCGGTCCGGTTTACGGGCACGCAAACCCTCAAACGTAACAGAACTCGGCTTATCCGTATGCTTGCTTTTGACGTGGGGCCTGTCGGGAAACCGGCGGGCCTCACGGCCGTTTTTGGGGGGGCGTGTGGGCGGCCTGCGAGTGGGACCACCGAGGTTACTTGCGGGCGATTACATAAACAACGTACGGGTCGTCCATCGGTTCGGTATCTTCGAGCGGGCGGGCGTAGAGGCGGCCGTCCTGATCGATCGCTCCGCCGAGTCGGTCGTAAATATCTACCCCGGAGTAGCCAGCCTGGTACATCGCGTCACGAAGCTCGGGGATCGACCAGAGCCGCCAATGATAAGTAAAGGCATTCTTGATGAGTTTAGTGGGGCGGGCCCCTTGGGCCTTTGAAGAACCGGGAACGCGGAAGTGAATGGCGTTGTGGACGAGGCCGGTCTGCGGGAACGCGGCGACCTGCTCCCAAATATAAGTTATGTTCTTGCCGCGGGCGGTTTTAAGGGATTGCGAGACGCGGTGGGGGGTGAAGGCATCACCGCCGCCGTAGAGGTCTGCGCAGAGGATTCCCCCTGGGCGCAGGCAGCGGCGGGAGTGGACTAGATAGTCGATTAACTTAGCACGCTCGTGGAAGTAACCTAGAGCAAAGTTCGTCGCTGCGATGATGTCGGCTGGCTCACGGCAAGTCATAACATCCGACTCAATAGCGCGGAAATGTGTACGTTTAGCCGCTTTTGCTGCTGCCGCGGCGATGGCCTGGGGATCGTGATCGACCGCGATAGCCATTCCGAAGGATTTGGCGAAGGCGCGAGCCAACGCCGCGGAGCCGCTGAAATCCTCGCGAAGAATGAGGTCGTATGGCGCGAAGAGCTTGCACTTTGATCTGGGGGTGGCGAGGGAACCGGTAGCGCTGGGCAGTGGGGGCGAGGGCTAGGCTAACGCGGCGACAAGGAACCGCGCGAGGGGGCCAGCGTTGGTGACTGCCAGTTCATAGAGGTCGTACGGGGGAGGCATGAATAGCAGGAGGGGACGAACGCATCGCTCGCACGGCGGGCGGGGAGCATTGAACCGAGCGGGCGGAAATGTACTATGTGGCGATGTGTCCGCAGGATCAGGCCATTCGGATCCACCTGATGAGCGTCTTGAAATTCGGCGGTTTGCCGTACATAAGCACGCCGATGCGAAAGATTTTCGCGGCCGCCCAGAGGCTAATGAGGATGGTGATCAGGCCGAAGACGATGCTCGCGGGGATCTGCCACGCAGGGACCGCTTCGGATCCGGAGAGGCGAAGGATCATGACGAACGGGCTGATGAAGGGCATGAAACTGCAAACCTGCGCAAAGCTGCTGTTCGGGTTTCTTAGGATTGGTAGCCACAGGATCATGGGGATCATGAGTATGACCATGATGGGACCCAGCAGGCTCTGGGCTTCCTTAATATCGCTCACAGCGCTGCCGACGGCGGCCATCAGGCTCGCGATGAGAAAAAAGGCGATGAAGAAGTAGACGAACAGATAGATAATGTTGCTAAAAGGGAGCAGGCTCATCATGCTGGCGATGAAGAGCCCGGCCACGCCCATCCCGCAGTAAACGATCAAGATGACGAACCCCACGGCCATCTGCCCGAGCACTTTCCCCGTAAGCAACTGCATTGGGGAGACCGCGCTTAGAATTACTTCCATCACGCGGCTTGATTTTTCCTCAATCGTTGAGGTAAGTAAGTACTGACCGCATGTGAACGTGCTGATCCAAAGCAAGAACATGAACGCGGCGGGGATCAGCATTTTCGCCGCGTCGTTGAGGAGCTTATCTCCTTCGGCGGTGACTGCTTTGACATTTCCGCGGGGTCTATCAGTGAGCGCTCGGATCTCGTCGGGGTCCATGCCCTTGAAGTTGATCCGGGCATCGACAATTGCCGCACCGATCTGACGCTCAATACCGCGCTGAACCTCTACGTCGAGTTGGGGAGCGGTAAAGAGTTCGAAGTCATCAAATCCACCTTTGGCGGTGCCTTCTACGGAGGAGCGCGGGATGATCGCGAGCGCGAGGCGAGCGTCGGCGTTGCCGCCTTTGCTCATCTCCTGCTGCGATTTTAAGATTTGGGCCTTGGCTTCGTCGACATTTGTGTCGGGGGAGAGCACCTGCAAAGTCAGTCGCTGCGGCTCCGGCTGCAACGCGCTGACTCCTGATTTTTCGACCAGATCGGTGGCCATGGCCACTGGGTCTTTTGTTCTTTCTTCAGCAGTCGCCTTGGCCATCGCGGCAACCACGCGATCGGCAACGTCGCCGGAATGGTCGACGATTGCGATGTGCCCAGTGACCTTGGGTGCGGCCTCATCCATAAGCATGGGAAGCACTTTGGCGGCCAACAATGTAAGTAGAATGGGTAGCACCATCGAAATCACGAAGGTTTTGGTTGCAACTGTCGCAAGAAACTCGCGGACTGCAACATGAAATATTTTGATCATCGGCCGCCCCCTGCGTAGGTTTGTATGTTTGACGATGAGGAATCAACCGGAGCCAACTGGCGCGTCTTAGCGTCCATGAACTCTTCCTTCTCTTCGTTCAACGCGGCCATATCTCCGCCGACGAACTTGACGAAGATGTCTTCGAGATTCGGACGTTTGATCTCGAGCTTTCGAATTGGGGCCATTGCGAACAGGCGGGGCATTACTTCCTGCGGGGTTGAGGAACTGTTGAGTGTAATTTGAACGGTGCCGCCGACGACATCTGCCGTCTCGACGCCTTCGCAGCTTTCCCAAGCGGTGCTCTGTGCATCGCTCGGATTGATGGTCTCTAGCATCAGCGCGTTGGGGTCGTGCTGCCTGAAGACCTCGGCGAGTGGAAGATCAATTACCTTCTTACCCTGGTGGATCATAAAGAGGTGGGTGCAGAGTTGCTCGGCCTCAAACATGGCGTGAGTGGAGAAAATGAGAGTGCGTCCCTGGGTTCGTTGGTCGTCGATCAGGCCGCGGAGGAGTCGGCGGTTCACGGGGTCAAGCCCGCTGAAGGGCTCATCGAGAATGATGAGGTCGGGCTCGTGAATGACAGCGGCGATAAACTGAACTTTTTGCTGCATGCCTTTGCTTAACTCTTCGCAGCGCTTTTTGTAGGTCTCGCCCAAGTAAACACGGTCGAGCCAGTTACGGACGCGGGAGTCGAGGCCGGCTCCATCTAATCCTTTCAGGCGGCCCATGTAATGCAGGAACGCGCCGACCTTCATCTTCTTATACAAGCCGCGTTCTTCGGGGAGGTAACCAATACGATCTTTACTTTCGACGGCGGAGTTTTTCCCGAGGACTCGCACATCGCCCGAGTCGGGAAAGATGATGGACATAATCATCCGGATCGTGGTGGTTTTGCCTGCGCCGTTGGGGCCGATAAAGCCGTAGGTTGATTGAGCGGGGATCGTCAGGTCGAGGTTATTCACGGCGACCTTGGAACCGAACGTTTTGACAACGCCCCGGAGCTGGATGACTGCATCGGACGAAGATGGAGAGGAAGAAATCACGAGCAGAAGGTCTCCGGAACAGGCAGCGAAAAGAGGTAGTCATGGCGTGCACGACTTGTCATCGAAGGGTATCACGCACCGAACAAGATTCGAAGTGTCAAATCCACGCACGCCGGTTGGAAGATACCACGACAAGTTCGGGCACTAGCTTCGTAATATGGCAGTGAGTGCCGCGTCCCTCGGATGGGGGAACTGGGGGCATCGCGGCGTCTTGGCGTTTGGGCCGAGCGCGCGCCGATGGCCGATGCAGGCAATACGTGGCAAGTCATGTATTTAAGGGTCGAACGCTGGTGCTGAGCGATGGGGGCGTTGAGTCGCTCTTAGCTTGCGCTTATGTGCGCGAGGAGGCCACGCTATGCGGATTGCGGGCGGACGCCGAGGAAGCCAACGCGCCGCTCGTCATGCCGTTCGTCGCTAACCTCACCGAAGCGGCCATCGACAGCATCATACGTCAAGCTGAGATCATGGCGTGCAAGGTGATCGAGCCGAGCTATGACCTCGCTCGGAGCGGGAGCTTGCGGGCGGGCGAGGAGGAGGTTAAGCGGCTGGTCGCCGCGACCTTTATGGCGGCTGGAGCGGGGTGCAACCGCGTGTTTTGGCCAACTAGTGCTGCGATCTGCGGCGGGTTGCCGAGTGCGGAAACTGGGGCGGCGACGACAAACGACGACACGGGCTTAGACGCCGGGCGTTTACTTTTCATCGAGGAGAGCGGCGCGGCGGTAACGCGACTGGTCGGATTGCTAGCGGAGGAGCATGGGGTGCCGTCGATTCATATCTATACGCCATTCTCGGCACTGGGCACCAAGCAGATCGCCGACTTGTTTACTGATATGGAGCTTCCGCTGGAGGCGTGTTGGTTTGCGCAATCCGAAGGGTTGGCGGCGGGGAATGAACGGCAGATGGTGGATGCGAGGCGTGAACGGGCGAGGTGGAACGCCGCGTTTGCCTTAACGGTGTGACTGCGGTGGGTGGGCGCCGGGGTTTTCCCGAGCTGATGACGCCTTCGCCTTTTTAACTGGGGTGAAAGCGGAAGGGGGCGTTGCCAAAGAACTGCTGAGTGCTCGATCGGAATCGAGCGGTGGGGGAACTACAGTCGCCCCTAATTGGTCATTGCGCAGTGTTGTGCGGTAATAAATTATGTTTGAGAATCCGCGCAAGCATTTGACGGGGGAAGGTAACCGCGTTATTCCGTTGGAGGGGAGCGGTGAGGCGGTGGTGTTGCGAGGCAGCGAGAAAGTTTATCGCTGGTTCGAGTTTACCTGTCTCTTTTTCATTGTCCCTATTTTGCTTACGATACGCACGGTCAACGTACCGTTTCTTCCTTTGCTTTATGCGGGGTTTGCGGGTTGCCTCGTGATGTTGCTGCGAGACAAGACGTTTGATCGCAGGCAGTTGTGGAAGGGTGGCGAGGTTTGGCCGGATGTGCCGCGGATTCTGGGGGTTTATGTGTTGGGCATCGCGGTGGTGGTGGGGGGCGTGCTGCTCTTTATCCCCGAGCGATTTCTGAGCTTTCCCAGGGAACGACCGCTGCTCTGGGGCGCGGTGATGCTGCTTTACCCGGTGCTGTCGGTGTATCCGCAGAACGTAATATATCGTTGTTTCGTCTTCCACCGGTACGGAGGGCTCATCGGAGAACCCAAGGCGATGGTGGGGCTCTCCGCCTTGGCGTTCTGCTTTGGGCATGTACTGTTTCAGAATAGTTTGGCACTTTTGCTTACATTAGCGGGCGGGGTGCTCTTCGCGACAACCTATCAGCGTACTCGTTCGGCAATGGCGTGCTCGCTGGAGCACGCGATGTACGGGTGCATGGTGTTCACGGTGGGGCTGGGGCAGTATCTATATTACGCCGCGGTCAATCGGTAGGGTCGGGGCGATTTGCCGATCCGAGATGACGGCCGGGCCGGGGTTTGCCAAAGGTGCAGTGGCCAGCTTAATTGGTCAAATGCACCGGCTCGCTATCGCTGGCCCCTGAAACTTTTCAATAGACTGGCCGATAGACTGGCCGATAAGCTGGCCAGTGAGCTGGCGAGCTTGTTGGGCCAAAAAAGCTTGGCCAAAAAGCTGGGCCAATGAAAAAGCCCGGTGATCAGCCGGGCTTTTGTTCATTGATATATTAGGTAGTCTCGGGCGGGGGCGGACTGTGGCAAGTGTGCTGCCACAAAGTGGTTAAGACTCGTTACCCGTTGGTAATTACTCGGCCTTCTTCTTTGACTTCTTTTCGCCAGCCGCGGGCTTTTCAGCCTTCTCGCTACGCTCTGTTTTCTCGGGCTTGTCGGCCTTTTCGGCGGTCTCGGCCTTGTCACTCTTTTCAGCCTTCTCAGATCTATCTTTTTTGTCGGCCTTCTTGCCCTCTTCTCGCTTCTCTTCCTTCTTTCCTGAGCCCCAGCCGACTACACGGCCTGAATCATCGGGGAGTGCCCACTGATCGCGGCGGCGGCTGGGACGATCATCGGGGCCTGCACCAGCGGGACCAGCGCCTTCACCTTCAGCACCAGGAGCGGTGCTGCCGGTTGTAGCCAACTCGCGATCGGGCTTGACATGGAGCTTGATCGTCTGATCAAGATCGCTATCGAGCTTAATGTTAATATCAAAGTGATCGACGCGCTTGATCGTCTGGGGGATGCGAACGTCGCGGGCCAGAACGTTATGGCCCTGCTCCTTGAGTGCCGCGGAAATGTCCTGCTGTGTGACGGCACCGTAGAGGATGCCCTGATCGTTGCAGGAGCGAACCAACGTAAGTTCCACTCCCTTGAGCTTGTCGTTGAGCGTCACGCGGCCAGCGCGCTGGAGGTCAAGCTCGCGTTGAGCGTCGGCACGCTTGCCAGAAAGCTCTTTGATTTTGTCGTCACTGGGCTGGGTAGCGAGCGTGCGGGGGAGAAGGAAGTTGCGGGCATACCCGGTACGCACGTTTACGACGTCGCCGACGATTCCGAGGCTCTCGACGTTTTCGATCAGGAGGAGTTTAATAGTCTTTGCCATAATGTACGTTCCTTTGCTGCTGTCCTTCTTCCGCATCAGGCAGTTACGTCCGAGGGCGGTAGGAAGTTAGGAGCCGATCTGTTCCGTGACACCGGGAACATTTCCCGGAGCACGGTTCATTCGCGTTTGGCCCCAACGCGAACGCATTCTTAAAAAGCAAACGACGCGCGATGACGCGGCGATTGCGCAGTTTTACCGAGGTAAATCTTAGAAGGGAATGTCGTCACCCGCGTGGCCGGATGGCTCAGGCTCGTCAAAGTTATTGGATTGGGCGTTCTGGTTGGTGCCGCGCGACCAGTTGCCGCCCCCGTTGCCGCCGCTACCTTGACCACCACCGCCTTGACCACCACCTTGACCACCACCTTGACCGGAGCCGTAGGACTGGCTACGGCCGCCTTCATCGCCACCGCCACCTGGGGGCCCACCGGGACCGCCTTGGCGAGAATCTATAAACTGGAAAGAATCAACGACGACCTTCAGCTTGCTTACCGGTTTGTTAGTGTCTTTATCTGTCCATTGATCGAGTTTCAATCGACCTTCGATAAAGACCGGCCTGCCCTTGGAAAGATACTTGGCCATAGTTTCGGCGGTGCGTCCCCACGCTTCGCAATCGACGTAAGTTACTTCCTCTTTTTTCTCACCGGATGGAAGGGTGTAGTTGCGATTGATAGCCAAGCCGATACGGCCCACGCTCTGCTGACCCTCACGCACCGAGCGGAGCTCAACATCGCGGGTAAGGTTGCCCATTAGAAACACTTTGTTGTAGTTACCCATTTGAACTCCGAAGCAAGGTGAGAAGGAACTGGCAAAGCGGTGGACACGACCCAGGCCCGGAACGCCGCGACGGATAGACCGTAGACGCTGTTAGGGTCCCAAGGAAAGCGGGGGCAGCAGATAAAACGGGATAAAGATAGGCGACGATCGAATTCCTGATCCGGGAGCTGAAATTCGTCGTGACTAAGCTGGTGTTTGAGACTTAGGTGGTGGCGGCGGGAGCAGGGGCTGCGGCCGTGGGTGTTGCAGGTGCCGCGGCGGGTGCGTCGGCGGGCTTATCGCCGCGCATCTTTGACTCAACATCAAGCTCTTTGCGGCCGTCGGCGTTGAGCATTTCTTCAGCGCTGAGATGATCGGCACGGAGGATCATCACGCGGAGGATCTTTTCGGAGAGGTTGCAGTCGCGTTCGATGTGTGAGATATCAACGCCGGGTGCTTTGAAGTATGCGAGGATGTAGATACCACGCTTCTGACCTTCAATTTCGTAGGCGAGGCGGCGATCGTCCCACTTCTTAAGGGCGATGATTTCGGCGTTGCCACGGGCCAAGACTTCTTTGATGTGGTCGATAGCGGCGCCGAACTCGGTGGCGACTGCTTGGCTGATGAGAAACATTGCTTCGTACGTATAGATGCGCTTGCTTGACATGGAGAATCCTTGAAAGAGGTCGGGCTGGGATTGCGCGAGGCTGGACTGGTTGGGTTGGGGAACACGGCTTGGGCGAACGGAGCTTTGCGCCGGTTTAGTTAAGAGTTATGTCAGGGAGAGGAAAAATCGGGGCGAGTGACTTAGCTGGGAGCGTCGGAGGAGGTGTGGTAGATTTAGGTGGGGGCGCTCCCGCATTGGCAAAGTTCATTGCGTGGGTAAGCCCCTTCGCGACGTACATCTCCACGGCTTTGGTAGCTTTGGTAAGGGAAGTTTCAAGGAGCGGCTCCTCGTCCGCTGAGAAACGAGAGAGAACGTAATCGGCTTGATCCATCAGTGGAGGTTTGCCCCCCGCTGGTAGTTGGCCCACGCCGATGCGGAGCCGGGGATAATCGTCTCTCGCCATTAACTGTTCGATGCTGGTAAGCCCGTTGTGACCGCCCGCGCTGCCGCTGGGCTTCATGCGAATCTGACCTGTAGGGAGGTAGAGATCATCGACGATTACTAACATTTCCGCCGCGAGATCAAGCTTGAAGAAACGAACCGCCTCGCCGACTGCTCGGCCAGAGAGATTCATGAAAGTCGTAGGTTTAAGTAGCAGGCAGCGTTCGCCGCTGAGTGTAACTTCAACGGTCGCGGCGTTGAACCTGGCCTTCACCGGCTCGCCCGCGCCGTGAGCGCGGACGAGCCTATCAACCACCATGAACCCGACGTTATGTCGGGTCTTGGTGAATTGAGGTCCGGGATTGCCGAGGCCGACGATGAGTTTCATTTTGGAGCGATGCGGGTAAAGAGAAGGGGGAAACACGGGGACACAATCGTCCGATGTGAGATTACTTCTTGGGGGCTGCGGGCTTGGCGGCGCCAGCAGCGGGCTTGGCCCCGGGCTTGGCACCTGCTGCGGGCTTGGCTCCAGCCTTCGCACCAGCTGCGGGCTTGG
>CAYVFW010000016.1:26082-30925 GCA_964450325.1 uncultured Phycisphaeraceae bacterium
TTCGCCGGCCTTCTTGGCGGTGAGAACTTCGGGAGCGGCGGTTCCGGTCGCGGTTGCGGTTGCTTCGCCGGTCTTGATTTCCTGCTGGATGACGATCTGCGCGACAATTGCGTGAGAGTCGGTCAGAAGGCGCATGTTTGCCGAGGGCAAGGTAACCTGTCCGGCGGTGACGACTTGATCAACATCGAGGGTGCCAATATCCAGTTCGATAAAGTCGGGAATCTCGAGCACCAAGCACTCGATAGAAATTTCGTTGGTGGGATGCATGAGGATTGCACCGGCCTGCTTGAGACCGACTGCTTCGCCGACGAGGTGGATGGCGACACGGGTGCGGACCTTTTCCGTCATGTCAACGCGAGCGAAGTCGGCGTGGACGATCTGAGTGCCAAGGTAATCAAACTGAAGGTCCTTAACGAGGACGATCTGCATTTCATCGGAATCCTTGGCGCCGGGGAAATCGAGGCGGAAGACTTTTTCGCCTGCTTTAAGGTGGGCGATTGCTTCGTGAGCGTCAACTGATATGGCGACGGGGTCGCGGCCGTGACCGTAGACGACGGCGGGGAGGCCGCCTGCCTTACGAACGCGCTGAGAATAGCGAGATCCGAGGCGTTCGCGTTGGGTGGCTTTAAGAACGGGTGATTGCTCGTGCATTTGTGAAAACTCCTGACTGAATGAACGGTTGAACGGGCAAGCCCTTTCGGGGTTGCTTAGCTGTATCTGGCGACCAACCGGGTGATGGGCCCTCGGCAAGTGCTGGTGAAAGAGAGGGACTTGACTAGCGGGGAGAATCGGGATAAGAAAGGGAGGGACGCAAGGGTAAAGGTGAAAGTAAGTGTGATGATCGCAGACCGGGGCGGGACAGGATGTAACTAGAAGTAGGCATCATCGCTTGGTGCCTGCGGTGAACTTAAAGAGTGCGCTGACGCTTTGGTTGTTGTGGATACGGTGGATCGCCTGGCCGAGCAGACTTCCCACACATAACTCAACCAGCTTTCCTTTGAGGGGCGAGCAACGCTGTGCAAATGGGATGGTATTGCAGACGACGATCTTGCTGATAGGGCCGGCGAGCAGACGATCAACCGCGGGGCCCACCAGCACGGGATGGGTTGCCGCTGCAATTACTTTAGTGGCTCCACGTTCCATCACCAGTTTGGCAGCTTCTGCGACGGTGCCTGCGGTAGAGATCATGTCGTCGAACATCAGGACGGTTTTGTTGGCGACATTACCGATGAGGTTTCCGGTGATGACGGCGGAGCCGGAGAGGCGGCGTTTATTTATAATCGCGAGATCGCCGCCGAGCAGATTGGCCATCCCTTCGGCGACCTTAACATTGCCGACATCGGGGCTGACCAGGCAAAGATCGCCGAGTTCGGAGCGGTGCTTGGTGAAGTAATCTACGAAGACCGGGGTGGCGGAGAGGTGATCCACGGGGATATCAAAGAACCCCTGGATCTGTGCGGCGTGGAGATCGATCGCCAGCACGCGGTGTGCACCGGCGGCGGTGATCAGGTTTGCGACGAGCTTGGCTGTAATCGGTACCCGTCCTTCGTCTTTACGGTCTTGGCGAGCATAACCAAAGTAAGGGAGCACCACTGTAATTCGGCCCGCGCTGGCGCGGCGGAGGCAGTCGATAAAAATCAACAGCTCCATCAGGTTGTCGTTAACAGGCTCGCAGGTGCTAATTAGAACATAACAATCACGGCCGCGGACATCCTCATCGAGCTTGACGATAATCTCCCCGTCGGGAAAGTTGACAACGTTGGCCCTGCCGAGGTGGATATCAAGGTGAGCGCAGACTCGCTGGCCCAGTTCTCGGCTGCCGCGGCCGGCGAAAAGCATCATTTCTTCCGGGCTTCGCATCATGCGAAGGCTCCGGAGGAATAGCCCAGTGCCAGATTGCGAGAGCGGAAAATCTGATCGACTTGAGCGAGATCGTCGGGCGTGTTAATGGAGTAGATGTCCTGTGGGGGAACGGCCTCGATCACTTCCACGCGCTGGCCCGCGGCTAAAAGTAACTGGGGGATATCTGTAATGTAATATTCGTTCGTGACCGGGTTGCGGGTTACTCGCTTCAAGGCGGCGAAGAGGGCCTTGGTATTAAAACAGTAATAACTGGGATTAACTTCCCTGATGGCCAGCTGCTGGGGTGTACAGTTTTTGTGCTCGACGATGGCGAGGAACTGTCCGGAAGGAGTTCGCCAGATGCGGCCGTAACCGGTGGGATCGTCAATTACGGCGGTGGCAAGGGTCGCCGCGGCGTGAGCCTCGGAGTGGCGATCAAGCATCGTCCGGAGGGTGGCGGCGCGAATGAGAGGACCATCGCCGCAGAGGACGAAGGAAGTGTCATCAGGCGAGGCGGCCTCGAAGTTCGCAGCGGCACTCGCCACGGCGTGCCCGGTGCCGAGTTGCTCGGTCTGCGTGGCATACTCGACATCGTAATCTTTGAGCGCATCTCGAACCGCTTCGTGCTTGTAGCCAACGACGACGACGATGCGACCGACTCCCGCCTCGCGGCATGCATCTACGACAGCGCACACCATGGGCCGACCGCCGATGGGAAATACCACCTTGGGGAGATCGGACTTCATCCGGGTGCCCTTGCCCGCGGCCAGAATGATGGCTGAGATAGGGCCTGACTTTAAGGCGGGGTTTGACGAAGAGTGGGATGCCATCTTGAGTGGGGCGGAGACGAAACGGCACGCCCATCCGGCCCTGAAGGCGGCCGGATGAGAGCATGGATCTGGGTGAGAGGAAACTGGTCGACTAGGACTCGAACCTAGAAAAGCAGAACCAAAATCTGCTGTGTTGCCAATTACACCATCGACCAAAAAAATGTTGAGCCAAGGGAGCGGAGGGTCGTGCTGAGGTTTGCGCTGCGGTTGGATCGAGCGTTGCGTCGACCGACCGCGATGGGGGCTGCGAAGGCTCCGTTTCGTATTGGCCTACACCTCGCAGCGAGGGCAGGACAGTGAGTGAAAACGACCACAAGATCGCGGTCGCGTTTTCAACTCTTGAGCGAAATAACTCGCTGGAGCGATGGGCGGAGCCGCGGCGGGGTGTACGAAAGAATGCCCGTGGGCACCCTCCGAACTGGAGCGGAATGATCCATCAGCCGCGATGGGATCACTCACGCCGCGCCTCAGTCCTAGTCTGCCCACGCGAACGCGGGTAGAACGGGACATCCGTCGCGGACGGCTCATGGGTGAATGGTAGGTTGGAGGCTACCGATTTTCCAATGGGTGCTGATGCGGGGATGAGAGGTGATCACGGGGACCGGCGGGTGGAGCGCAGCGGTCAGGGCGGCGGTGGACTAGTACTTGCGGTCGGAGATGAATGAGCCGAGCACGTTGGCATGATCGTCGGTCCAGAGCGGGAAGGACTTTCCGGTGAAGGTGCTTTCCCAATTTGGGAGTTTGGCGAGCGGCAGAAAATGTTTGGTTTCGCGGGCCATCACTACCCAGAGCGATTCGCTTTTGCCTTCATCGAGTTGGTTGGAGGTTACGACACTGTCATTGCGGACAAAGACTTTGAGGTTAAGATCGGTAGCGATGCGGGCAAGGGGATTGCGGAGGTCAAAGTAACGGTTTGAGATGTGGAAGGCGATCAGACCGTTGGGTTGGAGCTTGGAGAGATAAATTGTAATTGCTTCGCGGGTGACAAGGTGAACGGGGATTGCATCTGAACTGAAGGCATCGAGGACGATAAGGTCGAACGGGCCCTCGGCGGTTTCGCGTAGGCGGAGGCGGCCATCGCCCTCTTCAACGCCCACTTGAACGCTGGGATCGCGGATTGCATCGGCGATGAAAGTAAACCAGTTATTGGAGTACGGGGTCGCGGGGGCGGAAATATTGATGACAGCGCGGTCGATCTCGTAGAAAGTGAAGCGGGAGTTGGGAACGGCATACGCGGCGAGCGTTCCTGCGCCCATGCCGACTAGCGCGACTCGGCGGACGCGGCCTTGCTCGGTTAGCATTTTGAAGACTTCGCCGATGGGACCTGAGGGGTGGTAGTAGGTAGTGGGGATCAGGGGAAGTAAGTTAAAGTTCGCGTTGACCCAGGTAGGTGTGCGGATGGTCTTGTAGAACAGGTCAAAGCGTTCCTGGGCTGAGAGTTGCGGTGGAGGCGTGAGGAGATTCGCGGGTGGGGTGGTTAACCGCGACTGCGTACCGTGGATGGTGGTGCCGTGTGCGAGCTTAGTCCAAGTGCTGCGTTCATTGACGGAAACTTTGTGAATCCCGAAAAACGTGCGGATCTTGTAGCGGATTTTGGTTCCCTCGCCAACCACAACAACACACGCGAGGGAGGCAACGACGGCAAGCGCGAAGCGAGTGCTGCCACTGCGCCAAAGGAGCAGAAGGCACGCCAGGGCGGGAACACCCGCGCGGAAGATTCCTGCGAGGACCACCAATGTAATTGTAAATCCCGCGAAGGAGTGATCTCCATTCTTCTGCCGCGTGAGGAAAGGGAAGTTAAGGCGGGCGAACTGGCCGGAGTCAATGGAAGCGTTGACGTTGAGTATCCAGACCGAGATCGCGAGGGCGCCCACCAAGCTAAGGCCCCAGCGTAGAAACATGCCGTATTTGGATTGTTCGGTTGCCAACTGGGGGCGCAAGAAGAGAATGAGGCCGATCGCGATCGGGTATTCAAAGAGCTCCGGGAATGCGATCGGCGCGATGAGGGCGTTAAAGATGCCGCCAAGTACTCCTCCGAGTGACATAATAAAATAGAACTCTGTAAGCCGTGCAGCAGGAGGTCGGCTTTCGGCAAGCCGTTTGTGGCACATCAGCGTCGCGACGGTAAAGAATATGAGGTGGATCGTCGCGAGGACCGACATGGGGTGGTT
>CAYVFW010000017.1:0-30493 GCA_964450325.1 uncultured Phycisphaeraceae bacterium
ACTCGTGGCAATGTCAAAACCAGGGATTCGGGGGAGGGCGTTTGGAAGCAGCGACTGCTGGACGCGGACAATTCCCTCGATCTGCTGGGCTAAAGCAGAGTTAAGAGCTTTGATTTTGTTGAGGAGGTCGATGTGGCGGTTGGCAGCGCCGAGAAGATTAGCTGTAAGTGCTGCATGGCCGACGTCTTTGGGTTGGATATGGCCTTCGGGAACATTGCTGAAGGCGAAGGTCCACTCGCAAATTTCATCGCCATCGTAAATTGGGATAACCATGCAGGCCCGAAGGCCAGCGACGACAGGTCCCGCGAACTCGTCTTCGATCTCCGGCAGTTCGTAGACCATCTGGGGAGCGTTTCCCTGAATCAACTTGGCGAGCACCCCGCCCCGCCGCGGGGGAAGTTTTGCGAGTGCTTCGGGGCGCATGTCACGGCTGTGGGGCACGCGGCCATCGACGGCGTCGGAGGCTCGCACGGCATAAGTTACTTTGTACGCTCCGGGGCCTTGTTCATCGTTGACGGGCACGAGTCCAACGAACGCATCGATAGGTCGGACTTTTGAATATTGGCCCATGAACTCGCCGAGCACATCGCGGGACGAAGTTGAGCGGGTCATCTGCCGAAGCATCGCAAGGAGCGGCTCAATCGATGGTTCGGATTTGAGATCAAGCCACTTCACGTGATTTAGGGTATTCGTGGGGAGGACGCGGTGAATATCATCTATGTGAATCGGAGATCCGAATCTGTTGATGTGGGTTCTCAAGCGACCGCAGACCAGAACTATAAGGCAATGATTAATAACACCGCGGCCGAAATTCCTAACGCGCAGGGTACGAGCGGGCTCACTGGGGCGTCGTCTGCTCCGAGCGGTTGGATGACGCTGACATTGCGGGCCGCAGCCATATATAACATCCTGTGGGGTGCTTGGTGTATTTTTTTCCCTGGACATCTGTGGGAGCTGATGGGGCTCGCGCAGCCCAACTATCCGTTTCTGTGGCAGTGCATCGGGATGATTGTCGGGGTGTATGGCGTCGGATATTGGATAGCGGCGAAGAATCCCGCCACACATTGGCCCATCGTGCTCGTCGGACTGCTGGGAAAGATCTTTGGTCCCATCGGGTTTGCGCAAGCCTACTTTATCGATCAAGTGTTGCCACTTCGGTTTGGCTGGATGCTAGTCACAAACGATTTTATCTGGTGGATACCGTTCGTACTTATATTACGTCATGCTTATGGCGTTCATGAGAGGGCTCGGATCGCGGGCCGGTACCTCTCTGGGGCGAGGGCGGCGGGAGCGGGTTCGAGCGATGAAGCTTTCGTGCGCGATGGTCTTGACGTAGTTACATCCAACAGACTTACACTCGGACAAATGAGCGAGCAAGGTCGCGTGCTTGTCGTATTCCTCCGGCACTCGGGGTGCACGTTTTGTCGCGAGGCACTCGCGGATATCGCGAGGGTTAAACAATCGCTGGCGGGTGCCGGGACGACCATTTGTTTAGTGCACATGGGAAGCAAAGAGCAAGGAGCTGCGATGCTCGCGGAGTATGGATTGGACGAGATCGCAATTATCAGCGACCCCGAACGCCGGATGTACAAGGCTTTTGATCTACGTCGGGGTACGGCGGGCCAACTGCTGAGTTGGCGCTCTTGGATTCGCGGTGCCCACGCTGCGATCAGCGGGGGACACTGGGTTGGTCGTTTGGTGGGCGACGGTTTCCAAATGCCGGGTGCGTTCGTAGTTTACCGGCGGGCGATCGTTGGTGGATTCATACACGAAACCGCGTCGGACCGACCCGATTACTGCGGGCTGGCAGCCTGTGGAGTTGTCGCGCCCTGAGAAGAGGGACCTTTGGGGTTCGCAAGGTGCAAGAAATTAGCGAGAGCGATCGAATCAGGGTCGCACGGTCGGTGCAGCTCCGCCCCGGAGTAGACCAACGATGGGGATTGGAGGTTCGCATCGCCACTTTTCAGCTGGAACCTCCGCGTGTGTGTTGAAGCGAAAACGGTTGAGGCAGCGGCAGCGACATCAGTGTGTTCGGTAGGTACGGAATCGGGCGTCGGATTATTTCGGTCTGGAGTTTTTCTGCGTGTGGAAATGGATTCTCATTGTTTTGTTGACGCTTATTGCTTGCCTCATGGGCTTAGGGTATTGGCTGTCGGCGAGCGGACAGCTCGAAGCGTTTCGACAGAAGTATGACCCCGGCGCGAAGATCGACGAGGTGCGGCTTACGGAAGTGAAGCGCGGCGATCTTGTTCGGACAGTCTCTGCGCCAGGGCAGGTCGAACCGAAGACGAAAGTGGAGATTTCTGCGCAGGTTTCAGCGAGGATCATTGCGCTGCCGTTTCGCGAAGGGCAAACTGTAAAGAACGATGACGTGCTGGTGCGGCTTGACGGTCGCGATCTCGCGGCACTGCTGGATAGCGCGAAGGCCCAGCTGCGCAGTGAAGAGGCCAGGCTTGAAGGGGCGCAGGCTGCGCTCATAAGTGCCCAGCTCGAGTTTAACCGGCGCAAGGAGCTCTCGGCGACGAAAGATATTTCTAGGGCCGAGTATGAGGGCGCTGAAGTTGAGTTTAAGCAGGCGCAGAGTCGGCTGTCGGTAGCGGAGCGATCGATCGACATCGCGCGGGCAAATATTCAGCGGGCGGAGAAAGATCTGGAGAATACGGTTATCAAGTCGCCCTTTGACGGGGTGATCACAAAATTAAATGCGGAGGTAGGCGAGACAGTCGTAATCGGCACGCTTAACAACGCGGGATCGGTAATTATGGAGGTTGCGGACCTTACGGTAATGCTGCTTAAGACTCGGATCGATGAGGCCAACATCGCGCCGGTGAAGGATGGACAGCGTGCAAGGGTGTACGTGAACGCGTATCCCGAGTTCCCGTTTACCGGCACGGTGGGTCACATCGGGCTCAAGCGCCAGGTTGACAACGACGGCACCGCGTATTTCGAGACCGACATCCTTATTGATAAGCCCGCTGAGATTATGTTACGATCTGGGCTGACGGCCAACACCGACATACAGGTTGAGACTTTTCGGGATGTTATAAAGCTACCCAGCCAGGCGGTGCTCGACAGGGCGACCGAGGATTTGCCGCGCGCGGTCGTCGAGGGGAATGCTCAACTAGATCGCTCTAAGAAGTTTGCCCGGGTTGTGTTTGCAATCGAGTCTGGCAAGGCAGTGCCTTACATCGTAAAAACGGGCGCGAGCGATTTGACAGACACGATCGTCACTGGGGGACTTACTCCGGGCATGATGGTTATCTCGGGGCCGTTTAAGCTGCTTGAAAAGTTGAAGGCGGACCAGAAGGTGAAGGAAGCGGGCACCAAGACGGAGGCGGCGTTACCTGCGCAGAGCGGCAGCAATTGAGTTTACCGCACCCCAAGGGCGCCCCGTTCACATACTTTGAGTAAGCTCGTACCGGGGCGAACTCCGCCAGCAGAGGCCACCAGAGCAACGAAAGCAAACTAATTCATGCAGCCCACGATTCGTGTCACGAGCATTACCAAGGTATACCGAATCGGGAGCGAGGAGGTACACGCGCTGCGGGGCGTTGACCTTGCCATTCAGCGCAATGAGTTCGTGGCGATAATGGGGTCTTCAGGAAGCGGCAAATCGACGCTTATGAACATTCTGGGGTGCCTGGACCAGCCGACGGCGGGGACTTATGAACTCAATGGTAAGTTAACCCACCGGATGAACGCGGGCCAGCTTGCCCGGGTTCGCAACGAGGAGATCGGCTTTGTCTTTCAATCCTTCGAGTTATTAAGCCGGGCCACCGCGCTGGCGAACGTGCGGATGCCGCTGACTTACTCTCGCCGTTTTTTCTGGGGAGCCAAAGCGCGGGCGCGGCACGCGCTCGAGAAGGTGGGCCTTGGCGATCGGCTCGCGCACAAGCCGAACCAGTTGTCTGGGGGCCAGCGGCAACGGGTCGCGATCGCGCGTGCGCTGGTCAATCAGCCCAGTATCCTGCTCGCCGATGAGCCCACTGGCAACCTGGATTCGACCACGAGCGATGAGATCATCGGGCTCTTTCGGGCGTTGCACGCGGAAGGGCAAACGATCGTAATCGTAACTCACGAAGAGGACGTGGCGGGGAATGCGCAGCGGATTATCCGCCTCCGAGACGGTCGGATCGTCTCCGACCATCCCACCACTTCTGATCCGATTCACCAAGCCTTTCTGAGCCGCGCGCTCGAGTCCGCGCAGCTCAGAGCCAGCAACGCGGCGGATGGAGGCGGCGTATGAGCCTGGTACGTCTGCTTATTCAGACCGTCGCGCTTGCCATTCAGCAGATCTGGGCAAACAAGGTTCGGGCGTTACTTACAACGCTTGGAATCATTATCGGCGTTGTCGCGGTGATCGTGCTCGCCGCGGCGGGCCAAGGCTTCAAAAGTTTCGTCCTGGACCAGTTTTCTACGTTCGGCACGAACAAAGTGTGGATCTTCCCGCGCATGCCCGCGGAGCAGCGGGACCGATTTTCGTTCCGCCAGATCCGCCTGAACATTGACCAGGTGGATACGCTTCTGGCAACCTGCCCCTCGCTTGCTAATATTACGCCGATTATGCAGATTAATGCCACGGTGCAGGCGGGCGACCGGGTGCGGCAGTTTGTTAATATACAGGGTGTCCGCCCGTCTTGGCACCAGATCGAGGAACGCTCGGTTATTCGAGGCCGCGCGCTAATGCAGGTTGACGATGACGAGCGTCGGCAGGTATGCGTGGTCAACGACAAGGCAATTCAAGAACTGGCTTTGGATGCCGACCCCAGCGGTACCACCATCTTGGTGGGTGAACGGCGCTTTCTAATTGTCGGTGTGGTCGAAACCAAGCAAGTCAGCCCGATGCTAGGCGGCAACGAGGCGCAGACGGAAATTTTCATCCCCTTCTCCACCGGTGTTTCGATCCGGCCCGAGCCGCGGATGTACGCAGTGGCGAAGACCAAGAGCCCCGAGCTATTCGAGGACGCCAAAGCCGAGGTGAGGGCGCAGTTACGTCGGCTGCGTAATCTTCGGCCCGAAGACCCCGATACGTTCGGCGTCGAAGCGATCGAGGCGGCGATTAGTCAGTTCAAAAAGGTCGCGGCGGGAATCACAATATTCATCGCGGGTGTGGTTTCCATCTCGCTGCTTGTGGGGGGGATCGGGATCATGAATATTATGTTAGTATCGGTCAGCGAACGAACCCGAGAAATAGGTCTACGCAAAGCCATGGGCGCGCGGCCCAGCGTGGTGTTATTACAGTTTCTGGTCGAAGCCGTCACTCTTTGCCTCATCGGCTGCGCAGTCGGGCTGGGAATCGGCATGACGCTCGTCTACATCATTAGCAACGTGGGGGGTGAGGATTTCCCACTGCGCAAAGCGGCGGCACCAATGTGGTCGATCCTCCTCTCGGTGGGCTTTTCAGCGAGCACCGGGGTTATCTTTGGGATGTTCCCGGCCATCAAGGCGTCGCGTTTAGATCCCATCGTCGCACTTCGACACGAGTAGCCCGATGCAGTGTTTCTGCGGGCTGCCAACGGAGCTGGTTCGCCCGCTTTCGGTAATGATCTCCGGTGCCGCGGATTCCTACTATGGTGCTCATGTCCCACGACCCCATCGCCGCGGCAACACTTGAACTCCTTGAGCGGCACGATCCGGCTATCGCCGCGTTAATTACTCGGGAAGCTCAACGGCAAGCTTCAACGATTGAGCTGATTGCCAGCGAGAATCACGTGTCGCCAGCGGTGATGCACGCGATGGGGACGTGCCTGACGAACAAATACGCTGAGGGCTACCCGGGGGCGAGATATTATGGGGGATGCAGATTTCACGATGAGATCGAGAACATCGCTCGCGATCGGGCAAAGGCACTCTTCGGAGCCGCTTTTGCCAATGTGCAGCCGCACAGCGGTGCGCAAGCCAATCAGGCAGTAATGCAGGCGGTGCTTGAGCCGGGCGACTTGTTTGCCAGTCTGGTGCTTAAGGATGGGGGCCACCTTTCGCACGGGATGAAACTTAATTTCTCCGGCCGCTTTTTTAAGGTCGTCCATTACCCGCTGCACTATTCGAGGGATCACCCCGACTTTGAACGCATTGATTACGATGCCGTACGCCGGGTATGTCTTGAGAGCAAGCCGAAATTAATTATGTGTGGTTATTCCGCCTACCCGCGCATCATAGATTTTAAGCGTTTCCGCGAGATCGCGGACGAGTGCGGCGCGCTGCTGATGGCCGACATCGCCCACATCGCCGGGCTGGTCGCTGCGGGAGTTCATCCGGCGGTCTTCCCGCACGCGCACATCGCAACCACTACTACCCACAAGACGCTGCGCGGGCCACGGGGCGGGTTAATCTTAACTAACGATGAAGAACTTGCGAAGAAGATCGACAAAGCGGTGTTCCCAGGTGCCCAGGGCGGCCCGCTCATGCACGTTATTGCGGCAAAGGCGGTTGCGTTCGGCGAAGCACTCAAACCAGAATTTAAGGTGTACAGCCAGCAGGTTGTTAAGAATGCAAAAGCACTCGCCGGAGCGCTTGTCGAACTGGGATATCGAGTAACCACCGGCGGTACCGACAACCATTTGATGCTGGTGGACCTGCGGGCAAGAAATGAGAATCTTACCGGGAGCGAGGCCGAAAAGTGGCTTGAGGGTGCCGGGTTGATATGCAATAAAAATGGGATTCCCGATGATCCTCGTCCGCCGAAAATTACATCCGGCATTCGGCTCGGGACCCCCGCCAGCACGACGCGCGGGTTTCGCGAGCCGGAGATGCGGCAAGTGGCGGCGTGGATCGACCGTGTTCTGATTGCGGGCTTGGGCGGCGAAGCACAGTTAAGCCGCGAAAGCGAGGCCGTGACGAGCGAGGTTGAGCTTTTGTGCAGCCAGTTTTCGCTCCCGTAATGTGATCTCACTCGTATTGTTGAATAGCGATACGTAAACGGTCCGCGCCGGGTTTGTACGCGGACCTTGTCTTGGGGCTGAGCAGGTGTGAGTTGGGCACCTTCAGTCGCCAGAGTGTGGGGCGGATGCCTCAACCTCGGCAGCGGTTTAGCGCCTACTCCGTGTTAGCGACCCAGAACTAACAACTGCTGCAATAGTTCATCGGCGGTGCGAATTATCCGCGAGGACGCTGAGTAGCCCGTCGATGCCAGAATCATCTTGGTAAACTCTTCGCCTAGATCAACATTTGATGATTCCAGTGCGCCCGAGATAAGTTCGCCGGTTCCAAAGCCCCCGGGAGTAGTGAGCACCGCCGTACCGCTGTTGGGCGCCGCGCGGAACATACTACCCCCCGCATCCACAAGGCCTTCGGCGTTGTTGAATGTTGCTATCGCCACCTGCCCGAGCGTGCGAGTCAGCCCGTTGGTGAAAGCACCAGTGATCAGCCCGGTGCGCCCTACGGAGAAGCTGGCGAGGGTTCCCAACGGAGACCCATCGCGGTAGGTCGCTGAAAACTCTGAAACATCGTCGGCGAGCGATGTAAGTCCGTTAGATCCGCTCGCAAAATCGAGCGAGATGGAGAGGGGCGATGCCGCGCCCGTACCTTCGCGGTCAATTAGAATAGTCGCGGGGAGCGGATTAATCGGCTGCCCATCGGTATCGAACCTGATCGTGCCGGTGGCCAACTGCGTCGCCGAGTCTGAATCGTCGGCAGATTCAGCGTAGTAACGCCATCGGGTGCCGCTCGAATCGCGCCCGTCCAGAACCATGCTTACGTCAACACTCACTTCGCTTCCGAGCGAATCAAAGGCGGTAAAAGTAGTTCGGATGCTTTCCCCATCGGCGACTGCCACCTTTGTTGCGGCGAGCGGAGTACGAACATAATCTCCGGAAGATGAGAGCAGTCGAAGGTCCGAAGTATCGAGGGAGAGATCATTGACCGTGCCGGTGTTTCCGACGATTGTGAGAAGGCCGGTCGTCGGATCCAACGCCACGCCCGGAGTCAGGGTATCGGGATTGGCGCCAGCGCTGCTATCAAGCCCTAACGCCGACGTAAGAAATACGTTCAGCTCTGCGACGGTTGTCGCCGCACCGATGGTTAGAGTAGCGGTCGGAATGATCTTTCCGCCCTTCTCCGCGTTCTTCAGTTCAAGCAGCTGCCCAGCGGTAAAGAGCGGTGTTCCCGAACCGGGCAACTGTGGATCCTCAATCCCGACCAGCGGCGTGGTATCGTTGAGTCTGCGCGGCGGCGGGGGCGCGAGACTGGCCACCGCGATCAAGCCCGCGCTAGTGGTTCCCCCCAACCTAATCTGTGCCCCTTTGGTGGGCAAACTCCCTTCCGAGTTTAAGTTGCCCGAGAACCTAACCGCAGTCGTCGCCTCGGCGATCTTGAGCTCGCCAACGGGGACCTTTACTGCCGCGGTCGTGCCTGAAACTACGTTGAACGCGGCGTCAACGCCGTAACCCTGGAGCCTCTCACCGCTTACGGTCACGAGTTCGTGAACCGCGTTGGGGCGGAATGCGCCAGCGCGGGTATAGAACGTCTGCTCGCCCTTTTTGACAGCGAAAAAGCCAGCGCCATCGATCGCCAGATCGCGGCCATCTCCGGTTGTGGTGGTGACACCGGTACTAAAGCTACGTTGTGTGCCCGCGATGTTTACCCCGTGACCAACTTGAAAGGGATTGTTTCCCCCGTTCACCTCGCCAGGGGCGGTGCCCTCGCTCATCGTGCGCGAAATCGCGGTTGAAAAGAGCACACGGCTTGACTTATAGGCGGTAGTATTAACGTTCGCAACGTTGTTGCCAATTACTTCGATGGACTTAGCGTTGGCGGCAAGCCCAGAGAGGCCGGTGAATATCGCGGTGGTTGAGGCCATAATTATATTTCGTCAAAGTTGAGCACCGCTCTGTAATGTCTGAGAACTGGGGAGTGGCCTTCGGCACTGGTATCAGGAACTTAAGCGCCGCCAACGGTCGAAAGAAACTTCGCCATTTGTGGGCTTGAGATCTGATTGGGAGCCGCGCCCGGGGGAGGGAGGATGGCGCTAGAGCCCGCATCGGCTTGGGCGTCGGCGCCAACAGGCGCCGAAACAATTGCATCCACGTCGGGCATTGACGCGGTCCGCGATCCCCCCGCCTCGCCCATGATTGTTCGTGAGGTGATATCAACTTGCAGCGCACGGCCATCGACCAAAACGATAGCGCGGTCCGCGCCGTTCGCTTCGGCGAGGTCCGCCGCAGCCGCGATCCGCTCAAGCTGGTCGGTGGTCAACTCAATATTGACACCCTTGCCGATCTTTACCGGCGAAAGCCCCTTCGCCGCGCCGGTGCGGGCTTCTTCCAGCAACTTGTCAAATGACATTGCGCCGACGCTCTGGTTCGCATCCAAACCTGCGCTAGCAGGCTGGCCCGAAGCCTGCCCAGACTGAAACAACGGCCCGCCATTGACGGCTCTTGATCGATTTTGCAGGGCGTTAAGAATATCGTTGGCTTGCATAATAAACTCTACTGTCAGTACATTAACCTTCGGTGCGGAACTTACGATCTTCGATAGTTACAAGACTTACTCGGCCGCGACAAGCACTTCATCGATGCGTGCCATGGCGATCCGTTCTCCCGACTTGAGCGTTACTACAGCCCCTTCGCTGGTATTGCTGATCCCCCCCACTGTCCCCGCGACACGCTGATTGTCATCGGTCACGCCGCTGACGAGTTGGCCTAGAAGTCCAGCGGCCGCGGCGAACTGGTTCTGCTGGACCAGATCCTTAAGCCGGCCGCTGAGATCCGTATCGGCCTGGATGCTCCGAAGCGTGGAGATCTGATCGAGCAGTGCGCTGGTGTCGTTGGGGCTAAGCGGGTCTTGGTTAGCCAGTTCCGTAAATATGATCTTCGAAAAGTCTTCGGTGGTGAGCGCACTGAGGCCGCTAGGACCACTCGGCTTGATCGTCGGCGAAGGTGCAAAGATGTCATTCTCGATGGTTGGCATAAGTTATTACTTTCTACACGGTTCAGGCTCGCGTTCACACTAACTCATCTACACGCGCAGAACGAGCGGGCAGCACAATCAGCGATCCGTCGTGGCTACTCGCAACTCCCGTGCCATGGTTGGGATCAGCCCCCACCTCCCCTGACTCGTGGGAGTCCACTAATATAAATTGCTCGGCGGAGGAGGATGTGCCTGCTTCCCGCTTGCTTTGTTCGAGCCCGACGCCATGAGGGATAGCGGGAGCCACCGGTCGATGTTCGGCGAACATCACTTGGGGAGCGATTTCGTCGCCGTTTACAAGGCTGGGATCCTTCTCCACGGTTATGGAGGCAACGTTCAGCCCACGCATCTGAATCGCGGCTTTCAACTGCGGCAACTCTGCGGTTAGCGATTGCGCCGCCGCGAGCGAGTCACACCGGAGCGAGACTGTCACCCATCTGGGTTGGTCGGTGCTGCCCGAGACTGATGCCCGTTTCAGATCACCATAAGTATTGGTAACGCGCATCGAAACTCGGCCGAGAACTTGTGAGGACAAATGTAACTGGACTTCCCCATCGCGCATGGCCTTGTCAAGCGAGCCACTCACAGCCCAAGCGGTTTGAGAAGCATGCTGCGTCTCGGAGAGCCGATTCAACAGCAAGTTTGATCGCTGCGATGCCTGATGGGCTTGGGCGGATTCGGAGCTATCTGAAAGACTCTTCCGCGCCGATGTAGCCGTCGCACCGCCTGGGAGGAGGGGGGAAATGTGCAACACACCAACGCTTATCTTTCCTTGACTTTTGTTTACGGCGTTGGTTTGCGGCGAACTCGCAGCTTCTGGATCTGATTCGCCGCGCTGTGCCGACATGCCCGCAACACTGAATAATCCGATGGCAGCGCCCGCTGCGGCGCGAAGAGTTCCGCTCGTAAGAGGCGACTGCTCTTGTTCCCCGTCCGAGTGCTTACTATGCCCGGCGGCGACGGCGACGGGTTGTTGCAGTTGGGCATCACACGGCTCTGGCGCGAGCTCGAAAACTGAGCCAACTGAGTCGCCGTTGGGCCGGTTCCCCTTGGGACTATTGCCGTTTCGAGTTGCCGCGCTATCTCGGCCACCCTCGGCGGCCCTTGATGGCCGCTGTGAAGCTTCTTGGGCTGCCGCATCGCCTGCCTCTTCACCAGCCGACATTCGCTCTTCAGGTGCCGCCCGCAGTTGCTCCGCGACAGCGGATGAGATAAGTCCATGATCACCGCCATCCCGGAGCAACGCCGCGGCGCGGTCGTCGACGTCGGTGCCCGCTTGGGTTGATGCCCGATGAATCCCGCCACCTGGTGCAAGCCGCTCAAGATTCTGCTTATGACTTAATACCGAGCTTTGTTGGACGACGGAGGTAGAAGGCCCCGAAGCCGCTGAGGGCAGAAGGAAGAGTGCGGCCAACGGTTGATTTACCTCGCCGGAGAAAATCGTGCCGCTGGGTTGCGAATGGGCTGCCGACCGCCCACCCGATAGAACCTGCGCAAAGTTACCCGGCGGCGATTGAGCCTCCCCGGCGACCGAACCCACGGCACGGCCAACGTGTGCGGTGGGGGCATTCGTTTGCGGCTTGGTCAGAGAGCGTAAGGGTAACATTAGACTATGCACGGGTTGGTTTTGTCTTTCCCTTGCGAATACTTATATTGCGGCTGGCACCGCGCAGCATAAACGTGAGCACCACCGTCCGCCTTCGGCGAGCGGGTGGTGGAGGAAGATCGGTCCCCGCTTGTCGCTCAGCGTTGGTCAGCTGTCTTTGCGGGCACAGCTAACGCCTGGCCCTTCGGATCGGCAACGGGCACGGACGGCTTATTACGAACAGCTTCTAGCAACTTTGCTGCCAAGCTTGGATCCTCTTTGGCAAACTCGGTCATAATCTTCGACCGGGCACGGTCTTCCATTGCGTCTAGGTACTTCACGACCGCCCTCAGGGAACTCGGCTCGGCTGAGGACGCCGACGACGCCCCGGGGAGGGGGGGTGCGGCGAAATCAATCGATGCACTTCCCGTTGCCGACGGCGCAAAGTTAGCCGCTACCGATTGTGGAGTTGCCGCTGGATCGCGCAGAATCTGTAGAAGCACGGACTTGGCCGCAGCGGGTTTTAGCGAGGTAAGTATTGCTAGGGCCTTCTGAAACTGGTCCGAGGCAGTCATGTCCGTGGACTGCGCTTGTTCGGCAGCGAACGCCTTGCGCTGCAGCTCTAGTTCCGCGCGCTCCGTGGCGAGCCTCTCGGACTGCTCGGTTAATCGCCTTTGTAAGCTTTCGACCTCTTGTTTTAAACGCGCAGCTCGCTCGCGGTCAATCTGCGTGGCTTCCACCCTCGCCGCCAGTTGCTCTGACGCAGTTAGCGGTGGCTTGGCGGCCTTAGCGGCCTCCTCGGCTGCTTCCTTCTCAGCTATCACCTTTGCAACTTGTTCTTTTTCCGCCGCCTGTTGCGCTGTTATGGTGATACCAATCGCCTGCCGTAACTGCCGGACCCGATCCATACTGAGTCGATCGGTGGCGAGCAGCCAGCCAGCGAATCCGACGCCCGCCAAGAGGTTCGCAATTGCGATAATAATTAAGCCGAGTATCGCTGTTTTCATGGTGTACCTACGCAAACTCCGTCAACACTTATCATCGTCGCAAAAAGTTATGTCAATGATCCACGAGTGCCCGAGCCCAGGCCCGAAACCGACCCCGACTCCATAACAAAGCTCCGCTGCGCCACCTCATCCATCAGGGCAGAATCAGCCTGCCGTTGTTCATATAAATAATCCGCATACTGGCGCTCTTTGAGCAACTCGACCGCTCGACGGTCCTTCACTGCCGCGAGCAAAGCACGCCTCGCGACCGCCAAACGCTGATGAACGCCCGATAATTGTATTACATGCCGCCTCGCCCGTGCATCCAACGCCAGCGACGCCGCGGCTTGCATCCGCGCGCCCCTTGTATCCGGGGCCTTCCCGCATATGCTGGTGGGAGTAAGCATGACACGCATTTCTTCACGCAGCATCGCCAGTGAGGTTTGGCATGAAGTGATAACGCTTTCGCCCGATGCGCGTTGCATTTCTAACGCGGCAACATCGGCCTGTCGGAGCTTTTCAACCGCTGCGCGTTGCCGGAGCACCGCGGCGAGTCTGAAGACGAATCGTGCCATGGTAACGTTCTTCCGTAATGGTATGACTGCGCCACTGCTTACCTTAAGTGCTCGGCCGTAGGCTATTTCTTGCCAACCTTACCGCTCACACGTTGTAACATTTCGTCCGCGAGCTGATGCATTGCGGCCAACGCGGCGGGAAACTTTTCCCTCGCGCCGGGCTTTGACTCCTCGGTTGACTGCCGCAGGAGCACATTAATTTTATCGATGAACTCGACCGCCGTGTCCGATTCGACCCTCGCCCCCTTGGCGTACGCACCTATCTGAATCAGATCCTCTACTTCGCGGTAGACCGCCAACATCCGCTGGAGCATCCGACGCGATTGCCCACAACGGGCGTCGGTGACTTCGTTGGCGACGCGCGACACCGAGTCCAGGACGTCGATGGCGGGAAAATGCCCCCGCTGCGCTAGTTTCCGGGAAAGAATTACGTGACCGTCTAGGATGCCGCGTGCGGCATCGGCGATCGGCTCGGTCATGTCGTCGCCGTCAACGAGAATCGTGTAAAGGCCGGTGACCGAACCGGCGGGGCGTGAGTCGGTAGTTTCGTTGAGATTCGTGCTAAGACCCTCTCCCGATTGTAAGTTGCCCGCTCGCTCTAGAAGCAGCCCTAGGCTTGCAAACACGCTGGGTGTGTAACCCTTGGTGGTTGGTGGTTCCCCAGCTGAGAGGCCGACTTGACGCTGCGCGTGGGCGAAGCGAGTCACCGAATCCATCATAAGCAGCGCATCTAGACCCTGGCCGCGAAACCATTCCGCCGCGCTGCATGCGAGCTTCGCCGCGCGGATTCGCATGAGAGGTGGCTCATCGCCGGTAGCAACCACAACCACGCTCCGCGCCAGCCCCGTGGGGCCAAGGCTCTGTTCAAGAAAGTCCCGCACTTCCCGACCGCGCTCACCGATGAGCGCAATGACGTTCACATCGCTGGCCGCACATTTTGCGATGTTGCCAAGCAGAGTGGACTTACCAACGCCCGGACCGGCGAACACCCCCAGCCGTTGGCCCTTTCCCAGCGGAGTCATGAGATCAAGCGCGCGAACCCCTGTCACGAGCTGCTGGTGGACGCTCGCCCTCGCCAGCGCGGCTAGCGGCGGAGGCGAGAGTGGGACGCGCACGCGGTCTCTCACCGGGCCTTTTCCATCAATTGCCTCACCCATACCGTTCAGCACTCGCCCCAGAAGCGCGGGGCCAACATAAGCAGATTGGCGAGTTTCCTGAATTGTAACTGCATCGCCGCTGCGCAGCCCCTCGGTCTGGCCCATCACCATCACCACAGCCTGCTCGCGTGTCGCGGCAATTACCTCTCCGGCCACCAGCCCGCGTCCTTCACGCCGCTCGATATAAACGAGCGATCCGATCGGGGCGGGGAGGTCGTCGACCAATGCGGTCATCCCGCGCAGCGAACTAATCCGTCCCACAACCCGCAGCGGCTGCGAATCGCGAACTGTTATGAAGGCTTCGCTCATGGTTGTCATAACGTTGCCCCGCTGTTACTAGATTGTCTGGTTATGTTGGCGCTTCCCTGAGTAATGACCGCATCGCTCCGCGTGGCCTCAGCCGGACACGGATCAGATTTCACCGCTACATCCGCTTCGGAACCTAAAGGGCGCGCAGGTGAGGGCAATGGACCGTGCTGCAAGTTTGTAGGCAACGACAGGCTCGCCCGCTCATCCGGCAGAAGCGCCCGCACTATGCGATCAAGCTGCCCAGCGACGCTCGCATCAACTATCGCGCCGTTATCCGATGTTACAATGCACGACCCCGCACTAAGCGAAGGGTCGGTCTCAACTCGCACATGAGATACTTTCGCGAATCGAGCCTGCATCGTTGGTAACACCCGCTCCACAACTGCAAGATCATCGGGATGTAACCGTACACTCAGCGATGATGGACGAAGCACCAGTTCAAGAACTTCCTCCAACTGCCGCGCAACGACCATCGGGTCGTATTGGATGACTTGGTGTACAACGCGTTGGGCTATCTCTATCGCAAGCCGTACGACCGCCTCTCGTGCTTCGAGTACTATTAGTTCGCGCTGTGCCACAAACCCTTCCAGCGCTGCCGACCACGCCCTCTCAAGTTCCGCAAACCGCGCGGTCGCTGTTTCGAGCGAGCTCGCTTGGCCTTGCTCAAACCCCGCGGCAAATCCGGTCGCACGCCCCTCCGGCAACCCCTGTTCAATCCCCTCCGCGCGCCCGGACAAGACGAGCGCGTGGGCCCGCGCCCGGGCATCGTTCATAATATTATTTGCTTGTTCGGCCGCCATGGCGCGAAGCTGGTTCGCGCGCGCGGCCAAGTCACCAAGGTCCAGCACCACCGCTCCCTCCTTGACCTTCTGTAATGCAACTGCTTCGCGAATTAGAGCCATAACTAAACTAGTGCTCCTCTCTCAATCGATGGTCACTTAGACCAGCAACTCAGATTCACCGCCGCGTCCTTCGATCACCACTTCACCCGCCTCCTCAAGGCGCCTCACGATATCAACCACGCGCTGCTGCGCTGTCTCAACATCCGAGACTTTGACCGGGCCCATATACTCCATGTCTTCGCGGATAAGCGCCGCCGCACGCGCCGACATGTTTTTGAATATTTTCTCTCTCAGCCCTTCTGAGGCCGTCTTAAGCGCTAGCGCGAGCTCACTGTTCTCAACTTCCTTGAGCACAGATTGAATCCCCTTATCGTTCACCTTCAAGATATCCTCAAAGACAAACATAAGTCTACGGATCTGCTCAACCAAGTCGGGGTCTTCTGATTCGAGCCCTTCCATGATTGACTTCTCCGTCGCTCGGTCAGCGAGATTCAAGATCTCCGCGACCGTGTCGATACCCCCGGCTTTTTCCATCGACTGCATCAGCATGCTCGAGAGCCGGCTTTCCAAGCCCCTTTCGACTTCTCGGATTACTTCGGGGTTGGTTCGTTCCATATTGGCTACCCGTTTAATTACTTCAACCTGCTTCTGCACCGGAAGCCCGCCGATAATCTCGCTCGCCTTGTGGTGGGGCATATGGCACAGAATTAAGGCGATCGTCTGCGGGTGTTCATCCTGAATAAACGTAAGCAAGTTCGCGCTTTCGGCCCTCTGTAAGAACGCAAACGGCGTCTTCTGCACCTGCGTCTGAATCTGCCCTAACATCCGCTCCGCCGACTTTGAGTCTAAAGAGTTTTGTAGTATCTGCTTGGCGTATTCCAATCCGCCTTCGCAGGTGTACTGCGCCGCGATGGTGTTGGAGTAAAACTCCTCAATCACAGCCCCCTGCAAGTTTGCTGGCACGCGACCCAGCCCCGCAAGCTCGCGCGTCACTTCCTCAACGCACTTGGTATCCATGTACTTGAGCATCGAGGCAGCTCGCTCGGTCCCGATTGCCAGGAGCAGTATCGCCGCCTTCGTAAGCCCCTCCAGATCCTCGGGTTTTTCTGGAAGTTTTTCGTTTGGTCTTCGTGGCATGGTTGTTCCTTCACTAATCGACGTCGCGGCGGGGGCACCCGCGCTGTTATAAGTTATTCTTCAAGAGTGATCCAGCGGTTTAGCAACTTGGCGGAAGCCTCCGTATTCTCCTGGACGAGTTTGGAAACCTGTTCCAGCACCTTTCGCGACTGCATCTGGGCATCGTCAACTTCGATGCCAGTCATCGCAACATCTCCCTCTTCCGCCTCGCCCACCACGTCTCCTTCGGTTTCAAGCGTTGGCGGCAAGCCGACTAACTCCTCAGCGGTGGGCATCTCCGTCCGCTTGCCCGCTTTCTTAACCATCATCATCATCATGCCCAGCGCCGCAATGCCTAACACTCCGAGCACAGCCTTATCAATTAAACCGCTCCCGAGACTTAACAAACCGCCTCCACCACCCATCGAAGGACCCGCGCCCATCACCGCGCCGAGCGAGCCGAGCACACCTCCGCTTCCGAGGACCGCTGCTGGCAGGTCAATCGGTATCATCGCTACATCGATACTGTCCGCGATGAGCTGCTTCAGTTCGTCGGCGCTGATCGCCGAGTTGGCCTGCGCCACCATCGCGCGGACGTGAGGGGTCAGACTATCGATGATATCTTTTTTGACTAATATAAACTTGGCCGCGACCTCTTCCTCGGTCGCTACGCTTTTCACATCTTTGTTAGCCGCCGCGGCGTCCGCATCGCTGGCTGGCGCTGCCGGTTTGGCGAGCGATGCGACGAAACCGCGCGGAACATTCACGCTGACCGCCACCATCGTGCTGTAGCCCTTGGGGTCTAGAATCGTCTCGGTCCGCGTACCAACGTGGTTTTCGTACTCGGTAGTGGTCGCGTTGGTGTCGGTCTTGTTGCCCGCGGCGGAAGAGCCGTTATTGATATCGGCCGTTTGGTTAGCGCCGAATCCCGCCTCCGCCCCACGCGTTGCCTGCTGCGAAGCGCTCGTCGTTTCAGTCTCTTTCCGACGCAGGCTGAGCGTCCCTTGTTTTTCAGGCATGTTGGTGCGCACTTCGGCTTTAGACCGCGTGACATCCACCTGCGCGGTGACCGCCACGATGACCCCCGGAATATAAGATAATAGATCCTGCACCTTCTCGCGGGTCAACATCTCTACGCGCTGCGCGTGCTCAAGATAAGTTGCTGGGAGCGAGTTCTCATCGGTTGTCGCCTTGCGCTGACGCCCATTCGCCGCGTCGATGATACTCACCCGCTCAATCGTGAGACCGGCCTTGCTGCCCGCAACGAACTGCGCAATCGCATCGACGGTGCCTTGGTCCATCGGAGCACCGTTGGTCGTCGTAACCGCAACCGATGCACTGGGCTTGCGCACCTGCGTGCCAAAGCCCGCCATCTCTGGAATGTCAAGCAGCACTTTGGCCGCGCGCACGCCGCGAAACTCGCTGATCTGCGCGGCGAGCTCGTTCTGCAGCGCACCATTATATAACTGCTCATTCTGCTGGCGCGAGTTTGTCCAGCTGGGGTTCTTCAGAATTGTTTCAAAGAGCAACGCCTTGTCGTTGGGAAGCACCCGCGCCTGCGCAAGGCTAGCGATCGCCCGCCGCTTATCCGCCGTCCCCACCATTAACTTATTTGCTCTGCGCTCGGTATTAATTCCGATGGTGGCCAGATGGGCCTCGGCTGCATCAACATCTGTCGCCGCTGCGTTGGGAAGTAACTCTTCCACCGCTGTTCGACCGCTGTACTGGGACACAACGAAGAGCGTCATCAGCAACACGATCACGATTGAGCCGATGAGCAGTTTATGTGTGGCCGTTAGACCACCCAGGTTTCGACGGATACCTGAAAATGTGCGGCGTATCACTTCCATTGCTGCGGCCTCCATGCCGCCTGCGCTTGCCTGAATGGGGCGAAGAATTGATTAAATCCTTCACCGGGGGAGACTCCATCTCCCATTGCGCTGGCATCCCTCTTTTCGACGCTCAACTCCAGCGCACTTTACATCGGCAACACTTGCGCACACGACGCGCACTTCCCGCTCTCCCCCGATCGCGGGTCGCACCCTGCAAGAGCCCTTTTACACCCTCATTTGCTTAATTTCATCGTAAGCCTCCACCATCTTGTTGCGTAACGCTTGTAGCATGCGGAAGGCGTTATCCGCCTTCTGCGTGGCCATAATTACCCCTTCAACGTCATTGCGTTCGCCCGTAGCTAGGTCTTCGACAGCCCGGGTCGCCTCCTGCTGCGCACGGTTCACCTCTTCAACGCCAGCCTTCAACACGTTCTTAAAACTTTGGCCGCCTACACCAACATCTGGTGTGCCGATTCCAGCCGTCCGCTGAGTTCCACTCAGCGCAGGCTGCAATGCCCCGTTTGTTCGCCCCAGCCCACTAATTAAACCTAGCGGATCAGCCATCAGATGAACCTCATTTCACCAGCACCCGGCATTTTCCAAGCATTCTCCACTATTTCAGCATTGTCACTACCGCTCGACTGCGCGGCCAACCGCCACAGCAATTCTCGTAGTGCCTCGCTAAGCAAGCAACCGCAACGCCTGTGCCAACATGGCTTTAGTTGCTTCGGCGGCCGCCGTATTAGCTTCGTACGCCCGGCTCGCCTGCATCGCATTAAACTGTTCCTTGACAGGATTGACGTTACTAACCGGCACATACCCCTGATTAGCGCCTGTCTTTATGGCCCGGGGATTGCCCGGATCATAACGCAACTGAAACGGACTCTGGTCAATCTCGATATCAGAGACATGAACGCCCAACTCCCTGGACGAGGGATTCGCTGCGGTCGGGTCGCCGGCCGACAACATAACAACGCGGGCGCGGTATGGTGTGCCATCTGCATCGACAGCGTTTTGATTCGCGATGTTGCCAGAGATAGCGGTAAGCCGCGTCCGCTGGGCGATCATCCCACTCGTTGATATATCTAATAATCCGTACATGCCTGTCACTCCAGATCAACCCCCATACACCGCGCTACGTCTTGGTGGTTAATTTACTTGTCATACCTTAAATGCGCCCCGTCATCGCAATCCTCAACACATCTTGTTCGCGTTTTAGGAGATCCGCGGCGGTCTTAAACGCCAGTTGGTTTTCCGAGAGCGCCTGCATCATCCGTTCCAAATCTCGGTTGTTGCGATCGTGATACAACACATTCCCGCTAGTGGTTGAGCCGTGCAGCACGAGTGGCGAATCGCCCAAGGTTCGCCCCTCCCCCGCCGAGGTTACCTCGTTAGAAGCCTCGATCGTCACGGGCCCAATTCCCGCCGCTCTTCGCGCGAGAACCGCCTGACGCATCTGCCGACCGAAACTGCCGGGCGATACGTCCATCGGAATGTAATTGGGCGTATCGATATTGGCGATGTTGTGCGCGAGCAGTCGCTGTCGCGCTCCCGCGAACCGAAGCATCGCTCGCAGCACGCCAGTCGCGCCCGATTGTGTTAAGTCCTCAAGCATATAATTACGTATCGCCCATTGACATCAGCACCGCCGGGCCAACGGTCACGCTACGCAGCGACTAACCCCAGTTCTTTCCACTTTTTAAGCTTAAGCCCCAGTGTTCTCACACCGATCCCCAGCGCCGCCGCGGTCTTCTGCCTGTGTCCCCCTAACCGGGCAAGCGTCCCCAAAATCGCCGCACGCTCAACAGCTTCGAGTTGACCACCTGCTTGATGGAGGCCCGGAGTGCCTGAGCCGTGCGCTTGGCCCAGGCCCAAGGTATAGCTCTCGCTCTCACGAGCGTTGTCCGTGCTCGGCCGCGATCCATCTAGCTCCGCACCCGCCAATGTACGCGACTTCAGACCTTGGTTCCTGCCACCGCCGCTCGCGCCTTCGCCCCGGTTCGAGTGCTCGTCCAGCCGCACCTGTGGCTTACCCAGCCACGATTCTACAAGGTCGTGCCGCACCACTCCACGGGAACCTTTGGGTCCCGAGAGGACTACGGCCCGTTCGCAGATGTTCTGCAGCTCTCTTACGTTCCCTGGCCAAGCATAATCTTTCATCGTTTCAACAGTCCTCGATTCGATGCCGATCTCTCCTCGACCTTCACGCAAAGCCACCGCGCGAATAAAGTGTTCCGCAAGCGGACCGATATCCGCGCGGCGTTCGCGCAAGCTGGGTACACGGATCGGTAGCACGTTTAGCCGGAAATATAAGTCTTGACGAAACTCACCTTTGGCCACGCTCGCAGGGAGGTCGCGGTTGCTCGTGCCTACCACACGCACGTCGACTCCGATAGTTATACTCGAACCGACCCTCTCAAACGCTCGCTCCTGCAGCACCCGTAACAGTTTGGCCTGAATCGAGGGGCTTACTTCGCTGATCTCATCCAGCAGCAGGGTCCCGCGGTCCGCCAACTCAAAGCGACCTTTGCGCTGCCGCTCCGCGCCGGTGAACGCACCCCGCTCATGCCCAAAGAGTTCACTCTCCAGCAATGATTCCGAGAGAGCCGCACAGTTCACAGCCAGGAATGGGCCCCCCGCACCCTCAGCCCCACTTCCCCGTGGGCTGCACTCGTGAATTACTCGGGATACCACTTCTTTCCCAACGCCCGACTCCCCCGTGATGAGCACGGTGCCCATGCTCTGTGCGATCGTAACAACCTCATCGCGCAGTGCCTTCATTGCGTCTGAATCCCCCATCAACCGATCCACGCCCATCCGCGTGCCACCCGCGACCGGCACGCTCGCCGTGGCGCGCGTTGCATCCGCGGACTGCATCCGCAGCACCGCATTCTCGGTGCACACCCGACGATGCTCGATGGCACGCTTGAGCGTAATCACCAACTCGTCGCCCTCAAACGGCTTGGTAAGATAATCAAACGCCCCGGCCCGTACGGCCGCGACCGCCGTATCGATCGTTCCGAAGGCGGTCATCATAACTATCGGAAGGTCATCGTCAATGCAGCGGATGCGATTGATTAACTCCATCCCCGTCATCCCCGGCATCCGCATATCGGTCACCACCGCGTCGGGCCGCTGCTGCGCGATCGCGGTGAGCGCCCGCTCTCCGTCCTCCGCCGCGCGAACAGTAAAGCCCGCACGCTCAAGCGTCGCGCTCACACTTCCTCGCATCAGCTCTTTGTCATCAACTACAAGTACGCTCTTCATAATGTTGCCTCCGCAAAGGTACCAAAGATCGAATCCCCACCCACCGAAACAATGCACTCACGCGGCAGTATCATCGAGATACACGCCCCCCGCCCACCGCTCGGCTCAGTTTTATTATTACTTACAGTCACCCGTCCACCGTGCGCATCCACAATCCGGTGCACGATCGACAACCCAAGCCCCGTGCCCGTGCCCCGGGTGGTAAAGAAAGGATTAAACATCCTTTCGCTTACTTTTGCCGTCACACCCGGCCCCGTATCACGCACGCGAACCCTCACCCATCCGTCGTCCACGTTTGCTTCCTGCCATCCTGTGTCCAGGCTCAGCCGTAGCTCATGCCCTCCTTCGCCCCAGTCCACCCCCACGCCCTCCATCGCCTCCATCGCGTTGGACATTACGTTCATGATCGCCTGACGGAGCATCCCCTCGTCCCCCCGGATGATCACACCCGCGTTCAAATCCAGCACAATTCGCGGCACCCACGGACGGTGCTGGCAACACAGTTCAATCGCCGATTCAATCAACCCCGCGACATCGATTGGCGCGGGCCGCAGCCGTAGCTCACCCGCAAACGAAAGCACATCGTGAATAATGCTATTCATGATCCGCCCCGCAGCGATAATTTTCCCCGCCGTACGGGCACTCGCCGGCGCGATTGTTACTAAGTCCTCCTCCAACATCCTCGCGTACAACAAAATCGATCCCAGCGGATTTCGAACTTCGTGAGCGATCCCTGCGGCCATTTCGCCCAGCGCCGCCAGACGTTTGGACCTTTCGAGGCGAGCGTTGGCTTGACTTAAGTCTGCCGTAAGGCGCCCAACCCGCTCCTGCAACTGAGCGTGAGATGACTCCAGTCGGCCCGTTGCAAGATTAACCGCTTCCAACAGTTCCGCCAAGTCACCGGCGCTGATTGCCGGAGCCGTCGCGCTTGCCGCACGCTTGCCGTCGGCCGAGTCCTCTTGATCCGTGGTGCTCCTCGCGCTATGAACGCGCTCCTCAACAGGTCGCGCCGACTCTTCTCTCCCTGCTCTCTTTGCACGGCGTTCCCCGCTCCCGCGCCCGATACTTTCCCCCGCCACGCCCTTTTCCACAGCACATTTTTTCACGCTTGCGTCTCCGCGCCAAACACCCCGCCCGTGCCCGCCGCGAGCGCCGGCCCGCGCGCATAGGCGTTAGCCGCAGAGGCCCCCGCCCGCGCTCTGCCCGCTGACTCAGCCAGCACATCTCTTGCTTGCTCTAATCGCTTACATCGCTGCGCATCGCCGGTTGTCACTTGAAACATAAGTTCATCGACCTCCGCCAGCAGAGCCCGCTCGTCCTCTCCAGCCCCTGCCAACTCCGCGCCGGGCGCGGCCCCAACCGAAAACGCGGCGGTCAGTTCGACAATTCGCTTAGCCGCATCTGATACATGCTCCACGACACTCGCCCGGTCCTCAAGTATCTGCCCCATCCGCTCAGGCTCATCCGCTTCCATGCTCCTGTCACACGCTTCGCCCAAAGCATTCAGCAACCTAAGCAGTTCTCGCTGCCTCGTCGCAACAACAGCCAACTCTGACAAGACCCCGCTCTGCGATTCGGACGCGATGGTTTCAGACTTATGATGAGATTGCTTCGCCGCAGTTGTCATAGGCCTCCAGCCGTTTTGTTTCGCGATTCCACCGCGAGCCCGCCATCTTACTCAGTTACGTTCAACGTGATCCCTCGTCACCTGGTTTACCCTCCAGCATCCTTCACCGCCGCCTGCTCGGTACCTCCCGCTGAATCAGCTGCTTCAGGCGGGACACCTCCCGAGAGCTTAGTTTGCACATCAAGCCACTGTTCCCATTGCTTACGATTCATGGGCAACGTCGGGTCGTCCCAAGCCGTTTGCGGTAAAGACTCGTAAAACCGCCGCGCCCGCGTGTTCGCCGTCGAGGCTTCCGCGGTTTTACCCTGCTCTATAAGTGCTGCCACAATCTGTACCATCGCCACGAGCGAGGCCGGATCGCGCGGATACCGCTCCTTCGCTCCGTCATATAAGCGAATGGCCGCTTCGAAGTCACGCAGATCAAACGCACAATCCGCACGGTAAAACGCCGCGTTTCGCATCCGCAGCTCATCCAGCCCTGTCCGTCGCGGCAGCCGCTCGTACGCCCGGCTGACCCGCTCGAAGAGCGCACCCCCGGTCACGAGCCGCTCACGCCTCGCTTGTTCTAGCTCCCGCCGCTGCGTGTCGGGCATCGCAACGCCAAAGCCCGCCGCGATCGCGACCGCACTCAAGCGGTGCGAGTCCGCGAGTTTATATAATAATCCCACTGCATCGCCTCCCTGCGAATCCTCCCTACTTTCATCAAAGCCCGCAGAAACCTCAGCGACTTGGTTCGCCGCAAGAGTTCCGCCTGTTTGCCCCGACCCCGCTCCCCCCCCGCTCAAAGAAAATCGCCCGTCCCTCTCCCGCGTCAGATACTCAGACAATCGCTCGATCGCCCGCTCATATCTGCCGGTATCGTAATACAACTCGCCCAACGTCCGCAGAGCTTCCTTAAAATGCCCTGTTCCCGTCCCCCCCACCTCACCGCGGGTCACTCGTAATAATAACTCTTCCGCCTGCGCATCATTCTCGGGCTTGGAATCAAGCAAGAGAGTCGCCGCCAGCGGCACGAAGCTCGCATCGGCCAGCGGCCCCGCATCACGCTCACCGCGCGAAGCAATTAATTCCTGGTATATCTTCGCGGCAAGCTCCACATCGCCTCGTGCCCGCTGAGCTTCCGCCAGCCTGAACTGAGCGAGAGGCTTACGGCTATCGCCAGGAAAATCCGCCGCAAACTGCTCGAAAGCCAACGCGGAACTCGCAAGATCCCCCGCGCGGTCAAACATATCCGCGGCATTCCATAACGAGTCTCCATACGCCCGGGCATCCGTCTGAACCACTCTCGCCGCGTGCGTGCGGTAGTACTCCCCCGCCCGCAGCAAGTGCTCACGCGCTTCACGTTGCGTCGCCGGGTCCAGCCCGGACAATCGTAATATTTCAGCCCCAGTTCGCTCCCCGCTACGCCGCTCTTCCGGGGCTTCATCACGCAATGCCTGCGAACTCTCACCGCCCGGCTCACCAGCCTCAATCCCGCGATGGTCCCCCGCTCCGCTTGCCGGAACCCGCAGTAACTCACCCGCGAGCTCGCGATGGGTTCGCGCGAGCCCAAGAAGCAACTCAGGCGGTGCCTCGTCGATCCCGCTCAGCCGCTTCGCGATGCTTGCAAACGCCAACGCCTGCACATGATCCGCTTTATCAAACTGCTCAACAAATCGTGACATCAAGCTCGCGAGTGTTTCTCGCTTGAGCAGCCCTTCATCAATTATTTTGAATCCCACTCCACGCCCCGCCTCATCAACTGTCTTCGGCGCGTGGTCACCGGCCGAGCTTCCTTCGTGCGAGTCAACATGCCCGCCGCTCGGTTCCTCGCCGTGTGCACTACTTACATTCTTCGTCTTGGCACCCTCGGGTTCACTTGCATTCGCATGCCCATCGGGCTTGGCCACCGTACCACCACGGCCCGGCTCCGTTATTTTCTCACCTTTCGAAGTCCCGTGCCCGGCCTCGGTTGCCCCCCCCTCATGCGCCACTTCAGCTCCGGTACCCACCGCATGTTCAGCGTTGTTCCCCGGGCCCGACGCTTGACCGAGCAACAAGTCTACCAACTGCCCATAATGTAACTGCGATTCCCGCAGCAATCCCGCCGACTCAAGGTTCGACAGCCCGCTCTCTACTTCAGCCAATCCAAGCAAAGTTCGCGGCACCTCTTCACTGGTTCCCCACGCTTCGAGCACCCGTGTATACCGATCCTTCGCGTATGTTAATCGCTCGCCACCAACTTCTTGATCCACCCTTCCCAAGAGCCTCCCCACCCTAGGCGACAAGACATCCGCCTCACCCAAAAGCTTTTCAGCGCGCAATAACTGTTCCCCCGCTCGCTGCACCTGCCCCAGCTGCAGATAGGCCTCGGCTAACGTAACAAGCACCGCACCAACCGCGCTCCCCAGCTCTCCCGCATCCTCCAACCGCGGCATCGCGCGTAGTATCCGCGTTACCGCATCCTCTGCGAGCCCTTGTTGCAGTAAAACCTTCGATTGCCTTTCGAGTGCCCATAAGCGATCGCGATCGCTCACGCCGCGCTCGTCGGTTAACTCAGCCAACAGCGTGAGTGCAGCGTCAGCTCGCGCGGGGCCACCCGCCAGTGCTGCATCAATCAGCCGCTTACGCAGTTCCCGCTGCACCGCTGCATCCACCTCATCCCCGGGCGGCATAGTCTCTAACTTCTGCAGCGCAGCATCAAAGTTGCCCAAGTCAATCAACGTGTGCACCTGATACGCCAGGTCCCGCGAGGTCAGCGTCGCGCCAAGCTGCGACGCGCGCTCATACTCCTTCAGAATGTTCTCGTTGTTGGCCTGCCGTGAAAAGCCCAAGTCTCGCTGCCCTAGAAAGACCGCTCGAGCGCGAAGCAAATAAAACTCTCGCTCCTGGTCCGGAGTAAGCTCCGCCTTTGAAAGGTACGGCAGCACCTTCTCATTCAGCGTTCCCAAGGCCCCTTCATACTCACCCTTTTCAATCTGTCCCGATGCCTCAGTCAACCCTCCGCCCCGATCAATCCGAGGCGTGGTCTTCGCCGCGTACCACCCCGCCCAGGCGATCGCCCCGATCCCAACAGCCAACACCGGTATCTGCCAAACATGCCGCCACCCAACCGCACGCCCCACCACCCCGGACGGGACGGTCGCCCTAGCTTCCGCGACGGGTGCGTTCTGAGGTTGTGGTATTTGTTCGCTCATTACTTTTTTACTACGCGACCGTGCTAAATACAAGTCCTTACAATCTCTGCTATCGAGCACCCCAACCGTCTCCGCGCACAAACACACCCTTCGCGCAAGAACCGCGCTCACCTTGTTCAGTGGTTCGACCCCCAGTTGAGGTTACCGCGCATTTCAAACCAATACACCACAGATAAAAGAGCATCACTTTGAGCACTTCCCCTAAAGCCGCAACAGCGAATCGCCCGTCCGGAATCCCGCCAGCAATCAAGCTCTTGTTCTTCTTCTTGCTTTTCTCTGCATCCATCGGCCTTTACTTCGGAATTGTTCGCCCCACTGCCGCCGCAGCACGCGAAGCCGCTGCCCGGCGGGCATCGGCCAGCTTCTTAACTTCCGTTTACACAGCTCTGACCGCCTATGCCTCAGACAATAAAGGTGCACTCCCCGAAAGCCGTGCTCTACTCAGCGCGCAGCTGGTACCCCGCTATCTCCCCTCACTTGAGGGCTTCGGCCCCCCGGCCCCCGATTATTATTATGTTCCGCTTGTCAATCTCAGGCTAGTGAATGACCCCGCTTCGCAGATGATCCTCTTCGAACGCCCCGGCCTTTGGCGCTTCGCTGGTGGAACCCATATCACCGCCGACGGCACCTCCCACATGGTCCCGGGCCTCAAGTTTGACGAGATGGTCAAGCCATTAATGACATCGCCCGCTCCGTGACCCTCACGATTCATACCATCCCCTATGGCAGACGCTGTCCAATCCCTCACGCCCTCCCGCGGCACGATCGGCTAGATAGATCAAATGACCGCAGATGCCCCCGCTATCCGCGATTTTTACGCCGCTGTTGTGGGTTGTAAGACCTCCGCCGTGCCCATGGGCACCTTTGAGGATTTCTGCCTCCACCCCGCTCCGGACTCTCCGCAGCTTCCGCCCAAGATCGCCAGCATCTGCCACGCCCGCGGCACCAACGCCGCGTTCCCCAGCGCTTGGCAAGTTTGTATTACAGTCGCCAAAAGCGAGGCCTCCGTTGCCACCGCCACCAGCCGCAGAGACACAGTCAGTAAACCCGCTGTTACCATGGGTGCTTCCGGCCTTTATGCGGTGATTCAAGATCCCTCGGGAGCGTTCTGCGGTCTCTTTGAGTACCCCGCTCCTGCATCAAAATAACCTATTACTTTAACCCATTATGGATAACGCGCTCGCTATCACTTCACTTACGTTCACCCATGCTGTCTCTGGTTTTACACTCAGCATTCCATCGCTCTCCCTCGTACGCGGCGAGCAAATGCTGCTTGCCGCCGCCAGCGGAAAGGGCAAAAGCACTCTGCTCGCCCTCATCGCCGGACTGCTCGACCCAGCAGGCGGCTCCGTAGTCATCGGCGGTCAGAACGTCCACGCCCTCGCCGGTGCCGCCCGTGATCGGTTCCGCGGCCGTCACATCGGCATGATCTTTCAGACCCTCAACCTTCTCCGCGGCTTCTCTGCCCATGAGAATGTGTTGGCTTCGCTCATGTTTTCCGATGCCAAATCCGCCAACCCGCAAGCACACGCGGCTCAGCTACTTACATCGCTGGGTATTTCCGATCAACACCGTGATGTAAGTACGCTGAGCATCGGCCAGCAGCAACGAGTCGCGATCGCCCGTGCCGTCGCGTGCAAGCCCGACCTCGTCCTCGCCGACGAACCAACCTCCAGCCTAGACCCTGAAAACGCCCTTTTGGCCATGGACCTGATCCAACAAACGTGCCGCGAACAAAACGCAGCCCTGCTCTGTGTCTCCCATGATCCCGCCTTGAAGGCTCGTTTCACCCGGACGCAATCACTCGATATTTTCACATCCCCCGCCCAAGCCACGCAAAGCCCCCAAGTCGCAGCGCTCACATCGTAAGTTCATATTCCCTGTCCCGGCCGCTGCACCCGGCCTCCCGACGACCAACTTGCACTCACTTGCCCGACCTCCCAGAAGATAGCCGCCCCTCCGGCCCTGAAGATAAGCCCTTGCGTGCTCACTTCCGCGCCCCAGGTGAAGTCGCTCCGCGACGCGAACTCTCCTCCGACGAGCAGTTTACCCGCATCTACCAGGAGCTCAAGGCCCGCGCTCAGTCACTACTGAATGAAGAGCGGCCCGGTCACACGCTTCAAGCCACCGCCCTCGTGAACGAAGCCTATCTTAAGCTCTCGCAGCAAAACCGCTCGATCATCCAGAATCAGTCCCACGCCCTCGCGCTCGCCGCCATCGCCATGCGCCGCATCCTCGTAGATCACGCCCGCGGCAAGCAACGTGAAAAACGCGGCGGCAAAGGCCAGCCCGTGCAACAGGAAAATGAGCTCATGCTTACACTAGCCGACGATGGCCCCGCGACCAGCCCCGTCGAGCTCCTCTCTCTGGAACGTGCGCTGGAAATCCTAGAGCAACAGCATCCACGGTTGGCCAAAATCGTTGAACTCCGCTTCTACGGCGGCCTTACCAACGAGCAGACTGCCAACGTGCTGGGCGTCTCTATTGGAACCATTGAAAGTGACTGGCGACAAGCCCGCTCACTCCTCGCGGATCTGCTCAAGTAACCCCTAAGAAAGCTTGGTGGTCTCGTTGCCTCCGCCACTAGTATGCGCAACTATCTCCGCACTTGGGATAGGAAATTACCGACAACCTACATAATATTGAGCCCCCAAACCCCACTGCCCACCCTGACGCGCATCAAAGTAATCCGGCGAGTACCTACTTGTAACATGTAAGTATAATATATGGATAGAATCAATGGATGAGGCCAGCACACTGGCATCGATTTATCGCCGCTGGCAAGACCGCCAGCCCGACGTCTCGCCCCGCCTCCTTGTAGGCCCCGGTGACGATTGCGCTCTCCTCGCAACCGCACCCCACACGCTCGCAAAGGTTGACAGCGTTGTCGAGCACGTACACTTTTCCTCCACCACCCCCATCGACGCAATCGCCCGCAAAGCCCTCGCCCGACCTCTCTCGGACATTGCGGCGATGGCCGGCACGCCGATCGCCAGCCTCGCCGCCTGCGTCCTCCCACAAAAATTCTCCCAAACCAAAGCGCTCGTCGATGCACTCTACCGATGGGCGACTTACTTTAACTGTCCAACGATCGGCGGCGACATCGTCGTTCACCGCTCTAATCCCGGCAGCTCAAGCACCCCTCAGTTCCCGGATTCACCGCTTTCACTTACAATTACGATCATCGCCGACACCCATCCAACTTCACTCCCCTTACGCTCAAACGCCATAGCCAGTGACGATGTATATGTATCCGGTCAACTCGGCGGCTCTCTCGGCTCGGACCTCTTGGGAAGACATCTCTCTTTCGAACCCCGGCTCAGCGAGGCACGTTGGCTTGCGGACACACTCGGCCCCGCCCTGCACGCCATGATGGACGTCTCCGACGGGTTGGGAATCGACTCCGGTCGCCTTGGCGATGCAAGTAATGTTACACTCGCGCTCGACGCAGCCCGCATCCCCATTCACCCCGATGCCATGGCCCGCCCGTCGCCCCTCGATGCCGCGATCGCCGATGGCGAGGATTACGAACTGCTCTTCACATGCACGCACGGCACACTCCCCGACTCCTTGACCATCCCGGCCTCTAACTCTTCTCAGCCCCCAACCCAACTCACCCGCATCGGCCGCGTCATCCCGCGCGATGTGGTTGGCAGCCACCTGCTTCAAAATAACAAAATAATCCCGCTAGCCTCTCGCGGTTACAACCACTCTACACCATATTAAATTATTTTACTCCCGCGCACCCGCCTCCATCTCTCCCGCCCTCATGGAACCTTTCACCCTCACCACTTTCACTTCCCACCCCGACGCAACCGCCGCTTTAGCTGCCGCTCTCACCCAGCTCTGCCAGCCCGGCGATGTGATACTTCTAGAAGGTGAGTTGGGCGCGGGAAAGACCGCCTTCGCACGCGGCGTTGCCCAAGGCCTGGGTTTGCCCGCCAAAGCCGTCTCCAGTCCCACTTTCGGGGTCATGCACATTCATCAGACCACACATCCGACCATAAAGCGCCTCCTACACGTGGACGCGTACCGCCTGACCGACTCCTCCCAGCTTGATAACATTGGCTGGGACCAAGGCTTCGACGCTGCCACCCGCCGCCCCACCCAAGCAC
>CAYVFW010000018.1:0-23071 GCA_964450325.1 uncultured Phycisphaeraceae bacterium
GCTCTGGCCCGCGCGCCCGGCGCGGCTACCCGCCCTGGCCCGGAAGTGTTTATAATATTAACTTCTAGATGTTGCTCCGCCGCATGGGCGGCGATAGCGGCGCAGAACGTTTCGCCGAAGTCGGTTAGTTTGCGGCCCCCCACCCCCTTGACGCGCGAAAAAGCCTCCAGTGTCGTGGGCCGAAGTCGGGACATTTCCTGCAGGGCCTGGTCAGAAAACACCAAGTATGCGGCGATCGAACGCTCAGTGGCGATGCGCTTGCGAACGGCCCGGAGCATCTCGAAACACGCGGCGTCGTATGAGACCTCTTCGACAACGGCGATCTCTTTTGCCACCGCAAAGTTAACTGAGGACGCCCCGCGCATAACATCCCAGCCGGTCGAAGTTAATGAAATGGTGGGGTACTGCCCGGGCGATCGGAGCAGATGGCCCGCGTCGATTAGTTGATTTACGCAGTTGGCGACCACAGCGCGGGGCAGGGCCGCTAGCAACCCGAAGGTACTTAACTTATCATGCCCGCGTGCGATAAGGGGGGCCTTGCGCGCCCCGCGGAGGACGTCAACGATGTGCATCGCGCCAAACTCAATATCGGGGGTTTGTTTCGCCAGGCGGGCGACGCACGAGAGTATCTTCTGGGCGACCACCGTGCTGTCTGGCAAGGTGTCAAGCTCGCCCAGGCAAATATCGCACGCGCCGCAGCCCGCATCAGCGGGCGGTTTGTACTGCTGGCCGAAGTATTCGGATAAGAAAGCGTGGCGGCACGCAGAACCGGTCGCGAAGCGTTGGACCTCATCAATGAATGCGCAGCCCCGACGAACGCTCTCGGCGGTTCCCGTGCCATCGTTCAGACTGGATTCAATGAGCGAGCGCCACTTCGCAGCATCGCCCCCGGAATATAACAAAACACATTCGCTGGGCAGCCCGTCGCGGCCCGCGCGGCCCGTCTCTTGCTGGTAGTTCTCGATACTCTTGGGCAGTTCCGCGTGGATGACGCAGCGGACGTTACCACGATCAATCCCCATGCCGAACGCCACGGTGGCGACAACCACATTCACCCGCTCTTGAGCAAAATCTTCCTGCACGTTCCTGCGTTGCCGGGCATCCAGCCCGGCGTGATAGGCCATGGCCCCGACTCCGCGCGATTGTAAGTCGGCGGCGATCTCCTCGGTCGCACGCCTGCTGATGGCATACACAATCGTGGCTCCCTCCGGATGCCGCGCGACAATCGACGCCACCTGAGCGAAGTAATCTTGCTTGGGAATAATTCTATACGTTAAGTTTGGCCGATCAAAGACGCCCACCAGCTGCGTAAAGGCCTTTCCCCCTACCCGCCCCAGCATAAGCTGCCGCGCAATATCTTCCCGCACCCGCGGCGTGGCGGTCGCGGTGAAGGCGTTTACCGCTGCGCCAGGGTAGATCGTCCGCAGTTCGCTTAACCTGCGATACTCGCGCCGGAAATCATGCCCCCACTGGCTGATGCAATGAGCCTCATCAATCGCAAATGCCCACGGGCCCTGGCCCCCATTGCAGGAAGCGAGTTTGGCGAGCATCCCCGGCGTCAGCAGTTTCTCGGGCGATACGTAGAGCAGCCGCAGCGACCCCTCTGCCATTGATCGCATAACATAATTATATTCATCCACGCTGGAGGTGCTGTTAAGGCATGCGCCCCCTTCATACCCCAGCACGGTCAGGCCATCCACCTGGTCTTTCATCAAGGCAATAAGCGGAGAGACGACCACTGACAGTTTCTTGGTAAGCAGTGGCGGGAGCTGGAAACACAAGCTCTTTCCGCCGCCGGTGGGCATCACCACAAGGCTGTCCTTACGTTCAAGCCCCGCGCCGATCGCGGCGGCCTGTTGGGGGCGCATCGAGTCGTACCCCCAGACACGCGCAAGCTCTCCGAGTATCGTCGAATCATCGAACATAAAGAAAGGCTCGTCCCGCTCGTGGCGTTGTCGTTGTTACATTACTCGGCCGGACGCGTGGTCAGGCCGTCCGCTTCGAGTGATACGACGTTCCCGTTGAGCGACGCTGTCACCTCGCTAAACGCGGCATCTATGTACCACGACCCTAGCGGCGGCTGCACCAACTTCACGAACACGTCCAGCCGTCCCCCCGGCACGAACTTAACTTTTCCGGTCGAGCCGCTTGCGATCTCTATTTTCGCGATCTCGCCCTCTGGCGTTGTAAACTGCACCGCCAGTCCTTCGCTTGCCGCGTTGCGGAACACCAGCTCCGAGGGGATGCGCGTGGGCGCGGTTTTGTTCCACCATACGGCGCCCGCCGCGATGAGGAGGCACGCCGCGACGACCGATTGGATGACGGCCTTGCTCTTCATAACGCCTGCCTGATTAATGGTATGTTGCCCAAAGGGCGGGCCGGTCCAGGTGTCTACCGATCAAGTTCGGCGGCCACAACGTTAATGGAACCGATAACAGCGGGCACATCGGCGAGCATATGACCCTCGGTGAGCTTGGCGATAAGTTGATAGTTCAAGAAACAGGGCGGGCGGACCTTCACTCTCCATGGACGCGGGGAGCCGTCGGCCACGATAAAGTAACCCAGCTCGCCGTTACCGGTCTCCTGGCAAGCGTACATCTCAGCGACGGGCGCGTTCCAACCGCGGTTAGTCATAATCAACTCAAAGTGCTGGATCAACCCTTCGATGGACCCGTAAACATCCTTCTTGTTAGGCTTGACCACCTTGCTGTCCGCGAAGGCATCCACGGGCCCGCCGGGGATTTTGTCAATCAACTGCTCGATGATCTTAATTGATTGCTTGAGTTCCTCAACCCTCACCAGATACCTGCAATACGCATCACCCTTGGTAGTGATGGGCACCTGAAATTTCACGGCTTCGGCGCCTTGGCCGTCCCAGTTGTCGGCGTAACATAAGTAGGGAAAGTCCTTGCGAACATCGCGTTTCACGCCGCTCGCGCGGGCCATCGGCCCGGTGACAGACCAGGCGATCGCCTCGTCGTGGGTCAGCACGCCGATATCCTGGGTGCGGTCCATGAATATTCTGTTACGATTGAGCAGATTCTCAAGGTCCGCGACTGCGCGGGGCACCTGATCGCGGATCAGTGTTTTGACCATGCTCTTAAAGACCTCATCGTCGGGAAGGTCCTGCATCAATCCGCCCACGCGGGTCCAATCGGGGTGGAAGCGCTGCCCCGAAATGTAATCCATCAAATCATAAATCTTCTCACGCACGTTAAAGGCGTAGATGAAACCCGTGAAGGCGTTAAGATCCAGCCCCGCCGCGCCGGTGCATAACAGGTGGTTCTGGATGCGGGCGATCTCGGCGATAATCGTTCGAATTACCTTGCACCGAGGGGTGATGCCGATCCCCATCAGCTCTTCCACCGCGCCGTGCCAGGCGATGTCGTTGGCCACGGGGCTTAAGTAATCCATCCGCGAGACGATCGTGACATATTGATTATAATCGAGCGCCTCGGCAAGCTTCTCAAAGCCGCTGTGCAGATACCCGATGTGCGGCGTCACTCGGGCCACACGCTCGCCGTCTAACTCAAGAACAAGCCGCAGGGTGGTGTGAGTTGCTGGGTGCTGGGGCCCAAAGTTAAGCACCCACCGATCGCCGGTATCAACGTGGTCTTTTAAATACGAAACATTGTCCGAGTCCACCGACAGGGCATCATCAGGCTTGATCGTGAATGGCATAGCCACCAATCGTAGTGATCTTCCGGCTGATTATCCCTTCCCGCTCGGTAGCCGGCCCTGCCCGGTGCTTCCCCGGGCGGTGTTTGTTTACGAACACGCACGTTGACTCCCGGAAACATGCCCGCACAAACGGCCCTCGCAAACAGCTCGCTATGGCGATTCCGTGACTCGACGGGACTAATTCTCGAACCCTGCGCTCGCGGTCCGCGGCTCGTTGGATGCCTGGCGGCTATGTCAAACATCCCAAGAATCGACTCTTATCGTTGTGCAACGCCATGGACAGCCCCAATCCATTCGGCGTTACCACCGCTGGCTGATTCACTGGCGGCACCTTCAGCCGCGGCGTGCCCCGGGAATTCTTCGAGCGGACCACCCCCGGCGTTCGCGATGTTCCTTGAGGGATTAAACGCGGCGAACCCAGCGCCGCACCCGCGACTCAACGCGATCGACCTTTTCATCTAGCCCTGACGCGGTAAGGTTACTCTACGGGCCAATGAAAAACGTGAGCCGCGGGGCCCACGTTTTGAAGTGGTGATTTGCTTACCTTTTATCCGGCTACGACCGAGGTCTTGGATGTCGGTGGCAACCGCTATGAGATGCGTGCTACCTCGTTTACAAAGCCCAAGGGAACACCCATCGTTGCCCAACCCCCACCCAGCAACAGGTCGTAGTGGGTCATTGAAAGCGCGAAGGGAGAGATTGATGAAGCTTCGACAGCGAACCAGGTAGGACCAGCGCGGCTCAGCAGTTCATTCCGCTCGTGGAGGCGAACTTCCGCGAACCCGCGTGCAGAAACATTCACGTTGAACGAACTTGAAGTGCCATCGGTGAAGTTCAACTTAATCGTTACCGCGTTGGCCGCGGCGGTTGGGTTGTAGAAGTAGAGGTATTCGAAGAACTTATCGCCTGCCAATTTGGGATCGATGAAGGCATCGCCGAAGAGGAATCTCGTCCCCACGCCAGTAGCGGCGGTAGATGAATCTGCGTCACCCTGCTGATAGTTGGCACCGTTCACCGTGATGGGCAGGCTAGACACGTACTTAAATCCGACTGGCTGACCATCGATCAGGCCAAAGTCGCTGTCGGTCAGGATCACCTGCCCACGCGCCTTGATGTCGAAGGTGCGAGAGAAATCAGGGAGGGTGCTGCGTAGGTAGGACCCGGTCAAGGTAACTGTTACCGGTAAATCGTTGTTATTAAAGAAGATTGCCTCAGACTTGCTGAATGTCCCCTTGAAGAAGCTAGTGATCGCACCCGCCCGGCTGCCGATACCCGGCTCACCGATCAAGCCCCACGCGGCTTCGGCACCAATTTCATAATGGCTAAGCGAAGCAACCACACCCTCGAAAGCTGCTTGATTTGCAACAACGGTCGCCTTGGCGGTTAGCACGACGCTGAAGACGCCGCGCGGGAGATTATCGATGTCGTTGATTGCGAAGCCGCCGCGACGGAGCGCGCCAAAGGTTTTGGTCAAAGAGGCGGCGGGTTGATCGGTCTGGTAGGCGGTGATGGTAACATCAACGTCAAAGTTGCTGGGGTTGTAGAAGGTGATGAAGTCGAGGACGCTTCCATTATCACGCTCGACACGAGCAAAGTTCCACTGCGTGCTGACGCGTTCTGTAAAGGAATCGCCGATGCTGCTGCCGAAGTCGTAGTGGGCCAGGGTGGCACCCAGGGGCTGATCTGACTCGATTACAACGCTGTAAGGAGTGCCCTTGAGCACGCCCGCGGAGACAAAGCTGGTACCGTCGATGATAGTTACACCGCCGCGGCTGTTGGCTCCCACAGTGCCGTTGGCGATAACGGTCTGGGCTTGACCCATTTCGTAGTGGAGGTAGATCGTGTAGTTCACGGTGACGCCGTTAGGGTTATCGATCGAAATGAACTCGCGGGTTTGGTCGGTTGCGAAGCCTTCTGGAAAGTAGAGGTAGTTGACCACTGGCTGCGTGTTAATGCAGAGTTGGTAAGTTCCGACCGAATCACCCAAGCCGTCGACCACAACATAATAGTTGGTATTGGCTGTTCCGACGAAGCTGAGGTTTGAGGCCACCCCGGCGTAGCCATCCGCATCGAACGCGACGCGAGAGGTAATCAGTTCGTTGGCTTGGTTATAGACGCTGACGGAGGCATCCAGTAGCGAGCCTTCGGGCGTTGTTAACTGAACGTAGATCCGGCCCGCTGCGGTGCTGCGGAAGCGGAAGAGGTCCCGATCGCCAGCGACGTTGATCTGATCGTCAAAGCATCCGTCGCCGTTGCGAGCCAAGAGCGGCACAACGGTGGGATTGCTGAAGTCGATGGTGGTGGAATCGCTTCCACCTCCGCCGCCGGAACCTGTTGGACCCTGCACCCGCAAGCGATACTCGCCGGTGGGCGATGCGCCAGCCAAGGGGACGCGGGCTTCAACCAAAATGTAATACTTCACGTTAGCCGCGGCACCGGTGATAAGGACGGTAACCTCCTGCAGTGCGCTGGTGGCAAGCACCTGTGCAACTTGCGTGCCCCCACCCGAACCGTTGGCGATGAACACGGTTAGCTTGGGCGCGAAGCGTCCGTTGGTCGTATTAAACGGCGTGAGCGTAATGGTTTGATTACCGGCGATACGTGTCGTGAAGTTAAACAGATCGGTATCGTTGCTCGGGCTGATCAGCGCGTTGGCGGGATCACCGCCGAAGTCTCCGCCGATCTGACCAAGACCCGTCACCGATCCGAGCGTAATGGTCGCCTGGAGGTCGGAGATGGCCCATTCAGTGATATTGGGGTAATCATCCAACGGCGGGGCATTAACGCTAACGGTGTAAGCTCCAAAGTCTTCGGTGATTACGTTGGGGAAATCAGGATCATCAAAACCTTCAACGATAATGAAGTAGGTGGTGCCGCGAGCGGCATTAAACGCCAGGGTCGCCTGGAAGAAGATTTCGTTATCCTCACCGATTGACTGAGCGGGCAAACCCAACACATCTAGGATGATGTTGGCGTTGCCATCGACGATCGAAACCTTCGGACGCAGCAGACTTCCTGTTGGCCGGCTGATGATAACGGTGGCCTCGCCAGACGCGGGGGCAGTGAACCGGAATAGATCGCTATCGCCGATTTGCTCGATCACGCCGATCGCGTTACCGCGACCGGTGGTTGAGTCCAGCGTTATGCTGGTGGCGAGATTAAACTCGCCGGTGTCAAACGTGACGAACGGAGGGACCGTCGAACCGTCTGCGTGGTCGTCGGTGGGCTCAAAGCTGAGGTCCAAACGGTACCGACCGGTGGAGGCGAAGGAGTCAACGCCGCGCACCAAGACGTAGTAGTAAGGATACTCGCGGTCCTCAGGACCCGGCCCTTGTGGCGCAACGTCAATAATCCGTTCTGGAGCAACTGGGAAGAAGACCCCCGCCGTCTCCGCGCCAGCAGTGTTCGCATTGGCGCCGATCCGGAGCAGTACGGGGCGGCCCGATGGATCCTCACTCACTTCGTAGATTTCAAGCCGCGGAGCGAGAGAAGAATCTAGGGCGGTGACTGTCGCCCTGAGTCGCTGGTAGGTAATTGCTTCAAACCGGAAGATATCGGTGTCGCCAGAAATTTCGATGTTACCGGTGGCTTCGCCGCTGCCCAGGAAGTCGAAAAGTTTGATGTCGGTCGCGTTCCAGAGCTTGCCGAAATCGGCGTGATCATCCAGGAACGGGGCGGTCGTAACCGAAAGGGCATAGGCTCCTTGACCGTTGTCCAGGCCATCAACAACGATCATGTATTCTTCGCTGGTTTGAGCTGCGGTGGTGACGGTCAACCGGCCGCCAGCGCCGGGCTGGCCGTCGGCGACAAACACAGGCCCGAGGTTTGGATCAATGAAGAAGACTCGCAACTGTGCGTTGAGCGCAGACGGCGCATCGCTCAGCACGATTGAAAGGGCCCCCCCACCGGGCACGATGAAGCGGAATACGTCTGTGTCGTTGGGCTTGATCGGGGTATCGTTGATGACCCCGCTGATACCGCCAAGTCCATTGTCAGCGACATTAATTACAGTGGCGAGAACCGCTGTTGCAGGGAAACTCGCGACCGCATCGGCGTGATCGTCTACCACAGACTGGTTGTCAAAGTCGATGTCCTGCTGGAGCTGGGGCATCGCGTTGACAATGAGAACATAACTCCCCGTGGCGGTACCGAAGTCGATCTCTCGGCTGACGTTAGCGACGCGCAATGCGGGGTCAGCGGGGGTTGGGAGGCTGTAGCGCTGGCCGCTCTCGACCTGGATGAAGTACTGCTTGCCTGATTCAACACTAATTACGATGCGGGAGTCGCGTCGCTGGAAGGTGGCTGAGGTGGAGCCGGAGGTAAAGGTTTGAAATGGCCCGGAAATTGCGACCTGGTCGTTGTTGTAACCTAACTGCTGGAAATCGTTGTCAAAGATCCGGAGCGCGCCGTCGAACCGGCTGGTGTAATTCTTGGTCAAGGGGGTAAAAACATTACCGATCTGCTGCCCGTACTCGTCGGGGATGCCCGTGGTGCCCAAGCGGATCTCGGCGGTGCCAGTAAACTCGGCGCGGAAGGAATACAAGTCCGTGTCGGTGAGCGTGGAGATATTGCCCAGATCAAACGCAAAGTTGTACCGCGCGTTGAGAGAGGGCGTCACGTGCATCGACTTGGTGGAGTTCCCGTGGAGCGGCTGCGTCGAGGAGAGAACGAAGTTCGTCCCGTCACCGGTCGCGAGCGCGTTGTTGATCCTGATTGCCCTAACGAAAGAGCCTTCGATGGGCTCACTATTAAAATCGGCGTTGATATCGTCGGGCACGCCGTTGCCCACGGTGGCGGGTGCGATTGGCAAGTCAGGGGGCAGCGCGTCTGCGGTTACCCTTAAGTTATATCTGCCCTCACCGAATGCGGGCTGACCATTGCCGCCCGGTCCGGCAGAAATTTCAATGTAATATGTCTCACCGCCCCAGACCTGAATACCTTCCAGGGTAAAGTCCTGGGCGACACCGAAGGAGAAGTCTATCATGCCCGCCGGATCAGGAAATGGCGGGGAAATCGTGTTGCTGCCGGGCCGATCAAATCCATAGACGATGTTAAAGTTAGAATCATAAACCCGCACGAACGTGTTCAAGAACGCACCGCTGGCGGGAGAGACGGTGATCGATAGCCGCGTGGCACGGCGATCGTGGTGATCCCAGGAGAAGGGATCGCCATCATCAAAGTTGTTGAGACTGAAGACGGAGATGTCGCCGGGGGCGGCGCCGGTCGCGTCAATATCATCCGCGAGACCGTTGTTCAAGCGAGAATAATTAAAGAAGTCGGCAAACAGCCCACGAAACGCCGAGAACTGAGCCACGCCGCGAGCGACAATCGGCGGAGCAGTCGGCGCAAACTGCACAGTTGTAAAGTCGCCACCCAGGTAAAGAGGATCTTGGAGGTTTCCGGTGCGCAGGTTCTGCGCAACGCTCGGCTCCTGCTCGTCGCCACCCACCACGGTTGAGAGCGCGCGGACCACCGCATTCGTGCCTATGCCAAAGATATCAACAAGCCCCGCAGCGGTTTCGGCCACATCGCCAATGAAGCCGTAGGCGGCGATGTTCCCGGCTGCCAAGCCACTGATTGATGTAAAGTTGCCACCGATCACCAGCACCGGATCAATGGTATTATTATTAATATCGGCGGGATCCCAAAGTTGCAAGTCGTGAATGGTGCCCGGCGAAGTCTGAAGGCCGTTCGCACCACCTGTGGTGCCGGTGCTGCCGTTAAAGAGGGTCTCCCAAATTAACTTGGGATTGTAAGGGGCTAGTGCGGGATCAGATTCGGCGAGGATCGGGTTTACCCGTCCATACTTAACAATATTCCCCGCATTCCCAACCAGAGTGCCAGCGGTGCTGAATCGGCCTGCGATGACCAACACCTGAGCAGCTTCCTTAAGCCCGACGGAACCCTCGGTCGGTCCGTCGGGGTCGGGATCATCGATTACCTGAAGGGCATTCACTGTGCCAACTACCGCCGAGGGCTGCAGCGGACGGCTGGGCGAACCGAAGTTGAGCGGGACGAGTCGCCCTCCGTCGTAAGTCGTCACACCACCCGTAAAGGCTCCCCCGATGATAAGCGAGAGCGGCGCGTCGTAAGGATCCGCAACCGCGGCGAGTAGTGGTGGGCCAAGTGCGAACTCGCGCCCCGCCCCAGGATCCGGAATGTCCCATGTAGTGAGCGCACGCACGCCAGCGTTCAGAGTGTTGCCGATAGCAGAAGCGGAGCCCAGTTCGAAGTTGAAAGTGACGAGGAACCTGGCCGCGAAATTCGGGACATATATGCCGGCGTTCGAGCCGCCCAAAACATCTGTAAAGTCGCCACCCATCGCAAGCACCTCTCCGCTTGGGTCGGGGATCGTGGGAGCCGGGCCGCTGCCGTCGGGATCGAAGGACTCGGGATCGAAGGTGGCGAACGCGCGGACCGCGCCGTTGGTGCTTCCCACCAAGTTGGCAAAGCCCCACACGCCGGTCTGCTGATTCTGGGCCCAGCCGATAACATTATGAAAGAAAACTGGGCCGTTGGGAGTCGGCAGGATTAATGTGAAGTCGCCGCCGATCATCAGCACACGGTCAGTGGTGCCGTTTGCGGGTGTAAACGTGGGGTCGGGGTCGAACTCGAACGTGGTGTAAACCACGGGGCCCGCGAAGGTCGAAGTGGGGTTCAGGTTATCGTTGAAGCCATAAGTTACGTTGAACACGGGGTCAAAGAACTGTGGGCCGGTGAACCAATAGTCGGAGGCATCCCAAGAAGTAAAGCTACGTGAGCCAACGGGATGCGCGGTGTTGGGATCTGCGGTTGTAAATGATCCCCCGATGAAGAGCGAAGTGCCCGCGTCATCGTTGTCGCCCGGGTGATCATGCAGCATATCAACCTGCGGCACAAACTTGAAGAGATCAGTATCTCCCGAGCGGTAGATGCGACCGGTAGCGGTTGCATCAGCAACGTAGCCACGATCACGAAGTGGATTTCTATTACCGTCAAAGCTGAGACGCGGCGCGCTCCAAGAGAGCGACGTCGCGCGGTTAAACTGTTCGACCACCGCGTTGGTGAGGGGTTCACCTGCAAAGATGGAGTTGTTAGCGTGGTCGTCGTTGGGCGTGGCCGCCGTAGGGTCAAAGGTGTGGTTGGACTCAATATCGAGCGTGTACTGGACCGCGCTACTGACTTCGAACCCGTCTATGACTAGGAAGTAGCGCGTCCCGCCAATGAGCTGCACTTCTAACTGGGAGGAGGTGCCAATAAAGTTATCATTGAACGCTATCAGAGCACCGTTTTCATCCAAGAGCCGGATCGCGGGGTCATTAACAGGCGCAAGGCCCGTGGGCTGAACCGTGATGATCGTTGTGCCGCCACCCAGCGAAGTAAACTCGTACGAATCAGTCTGGAATGTTGGCCTTGGGACCGGATCGCTGGGATTCACCGAGGGATTGCCAAAGCCCAGGAATGCACCCGCCCCGCTGAAGATTCGGGTCACCGGATTTAGGGTTAAGTCGGTGGCCATCCCATCCAGCACGAGGAAAAAGGGACCAGTCGCGAGATTTACATTGGCGTTTGCGATTTCATCGCTGCGAACGCGGATGAAGTAAACTTCGTCCGGACTGGCCTTAATAGTAAGAAAGGCGTCGTTGATTCGGCCCGAGTCGCTGTCGCCAGCATTGGGAACTAGCACCCCCGCGGCGGTGTAGACTTCCAGACGAGTATCTAAACGCTGTGCGAGGTTCTGCAGCTGCGTCGATTGCGCGTTGATAGTAACAATACTGTCGTAAGGCTGGGTCGATGGGACCACGTATCGGTAGACAATGTCCTCTTGCCGCCGGCCGATTTCGCCAAGAATTGGAGTGATCGGAATGAACGGTGCACTCGGAACCGGGGAGCCAAACTCCCGTCCTACGCCCACTTCGGTCGGCTGCTCGCCACCGATGTCAAACGCCGTAGTGCGTGCATCGATACGTAGGTTGTAAGTACCTTGCGCAGTACCTTCGCTGGATACCACGACGTAATAAGTCGCGCCAGCTTGGGCCACAAACCCGGTCCAGCCGTCCTTAGCGAGCCCGCGTGACAAGGTACCATTATTAAAACCTTGCGCGACGATCGTCGTCTGATTCGCCGCATACACCGTTACGCGCGTATCCAGAACCGTCGAAATTTCATTTGAACTATCCGCCAAGATGGTTACGAAGTCGTCCGCAGGCGCAACGAAAGCATAGTAATCGTTGTTGGTTGTGTTCACCGCAGGATTAATAGCCCCGGCGGAGTTGCCTTGTCCGCTTGCGTTCAAGCCTACGACAATCGCCGTTGCGAAGCTGCCTTCAAACAACGTGCGTTGTTCGAGGGAATCCAATCCCGCGCTCGGGATAGTTCCCCCGTGTCCGGCGAACTCAACCCGCGCATGTGATAACCCGAGCGCACGCCCCACCATCCGGTTCAGCGAACTCGGAGATAAAGTGAGCGACGCTACCCGAGACACACCGCGCCCAAAGGCGAGCAATGCATGAAGGGGACGAATCGAGACAAGCCGCGTACGCAGAGAACGGAAGTTCCCTTGGTCCATATCGTGCTCCAAACAGCCGAAACAACTGACCCTGAACAAACTAACCTAATCCCGGTGGAATGAAACCGCCGCCAGAAAGTGCCGGTTCCCCCTCCATCGATCCAATTCATCCCCAGCCTGCCAATCAGCAGCCGCTCCCGCGGCTGCTGGCAGCAAGGCGGTAATCGCAAAGGTACGCCGCCAGTATCCGCACTTCCTCCAAAAGTCGCGATCTACCCACCCAAATTGCAATCGGTGGCCTGCCCGCCGCCCGTCTGAACACGACGAGCTATCGGGGGCCAGCGCTTGACGTTGTTGATTCTGCGGGCAGCACCTCGGCTACTGCCCAGCTCCGCACCTATTGAAACCAAGTCTATTGATGGCATTCGACCGTTCGGGCAAAGTGTTCCGTTCGGGCGAACTGGGGCTTCAAAAAATCACAAATGTCACGCTGCCGCGCTCAGGTTTAAGGCAAAATCTACATGGCCCAACCATTCCTGACCAATCTTGGCATGCCCAGTAGGTAGCCCGCTCCGCGGCAGCTCTCCCAAAAACTTGCTTGGGCTGGAACCCGGAAGTGGCGGAGCGGGCCAAGCAAAGTGAGTGGCCAGCTCGGTAGCCCCCGCCAACTCACCCGCTATCGTTCCGCAGCACAGATCTTCTCTAGCAATTCGGCCCAGGTCTGGCACGCGGTTGACGCGTCATATTTGCCCAGGAGTGCCGCCCTCCCCCTTGCCCCCATTTCCGCAGCTTGAACCGGGTTACTTGCCAGATGCTCAATCGCGGCGACCAGGCCGGCGACATCACCCTCGCGCACCACAATGCCCGCATTGTTTTCCGAAAGGACGCGGGCGATTTCAGAATCTGGATGGCCTACGAATATCGCGGGGCGAGCTGCGGCCATGATCCCAAAGAGTTTGCTGGGGACAATCAAGCCCTCCATCCCCTCTCTTAACGAAATCAGATGCACATCGCCTACGCACAAACTCTGAGAGAGCTGGTCTCGGGGAACATAATCATAATAGGCGACCGATGTAAGTTGATTGGCGGCCGCGAACTTCTCGATTTCAGCGCGTCGCTTCCCACCACCCACAAAGACGAACCGGGTGCGCTGCCCTCTGAGCTTCAGCATCGCGGCCTTAATTGTTTCCGCATCGTGGCCCAGCCCGAAGTTTCCCGAATACATGACCGTAAAGGCGGAGCTAAGCCCCCACTTGGCTCGCAATGGGTTATCATCGCGGCTGAGTGGTTTCACTCCGGATTCGTCGGACCATACCGGGATGAAGTGGACTTTGTTTGCGGGCAGCCCTTTGGCCAATAGTCGGGAGCGCATGCACCGCCCCAGCGCGACCGTCGCGTCGCTTCTTCTTATGATCATTCGGTGTGCGGATTCCAGCAGACGAGTCAGCAATCCGTTCTGCTTCAGCATCCCGCTTGCCACAGGAACATCAGGATATAAGTCCATCGCCCAGTAGACCGCCCGCCCCCCCCGCACTGCGCGCACGAGCACGGCGAGCAACGCGATGAACGGCGGCGTAGAGAATCCGATGATAACATCCGCTCGCGGCATCACCAGCAGCTTCACAGCGGCTAGAAGGTAAAAGAATCCAAAGTCAACGAGGCGTGCCACGATACCGCGCTTCCCGAAAATGGAAAAACCGACCCGGTACGCGCGAATGGGTTGTGGCTCTCCGCCCCCCGCAAGTTCGCCGGCGACGTGAATATCCTCCCGCTTCGCAAGCACGGCGCCTGATTTTCCGTAGATGGATCGCGATGCAACTGCGCTGACGCGGTGCCCGCGCCGCGCCAGGTGGTCCGCCAAGTCTTTAGCCATCTGCGCTGTTGCCACCACATCGGGGTGGAACGCTTGATTTAACATTACGATGTGCAGCGCACGCTTCGTCGGCCCCAGTGCGCTGGAGGCCCCGTGGCGTTCTGGCCTATTCATAGCGGGAGATGTTAAGGGGCCGGTATTGGTGTCTGGCTGATTGATTCGGCCAAGAGTAGCGACCGCGCTGGGAGTCGCTGAGTGGGGATGGGCGAGCTATTTCCATCCCAAAGCCGCTGCTACCGCCTTGGCGAGCTTCAATCCCGCCTCGTCCCGCCACAGCCCATGATGGCCCGCACCGGTAATTTCCAAGAGAACCCCACGCCCGCCGGGTACCGCCCCCGCAATAGCGCGGCCGTGAGAAACCGGCGAAATCGCGTCCACTCCGCCGTGGATAACGATGAGCGGGCATGCCAAGCCCGCCGCGAGTACGACTCGGTCATATCCGTTCCAGGTGCGCTGGTAGATCAGCGAGATGATCGCCAGCGCCGCCTTCAAGGTTATGTTTGAAGGAAGTCCTGCGAGTTGCAACACGTTTCTCGCGGGCGTTAGCGCATCGGCGTATGGCGACTGCGCTACCACAGCGCGAATTGTTCTCTTCCCGCCTTGGCGTACCGCAGCGGCTGCGGCGGCGATGCTCACCCCCGCACCCAGCGACCAGCCGATGAGTACAACCGGGGGACCTTGGGGCAAACTTTCTATCAACGTAAGCAGATCGTCGGCCTCTCGCAGCCCCAAAGAGCACGAGCCCTCACTCTCGCCGTGTCCGGGAAGATCCCACGCGATCATGCTTGATATGTTACGTTGTAAATATCCCGTGGCCGCGAGCGCCTCAAGGCGAGAGAGCGAACCGATACGCGAATCACCCCAGCCGTGCGTGAATACCACCACATCACCTGCGGCGTTGCCGCCGAGCACCTCCCACGCGCACAACCGCTTGCCCCTCGAAGTAAACGTAAACTCTTGATAACCGGGAGCGCCGTTCAGCGCTGCCACCTCGGAAGGGTCGCCGCTGATGCCGCGTGCGAGCGCGGAGGCATATGTGCGGCGGGGAGGGTGGGTGAGTGAATAGGCAGTGTAAGCAATGAGCCCCAGCGCGTAGACGAGGAGCCCAGCGCCGAGCAGCGCCGCGAGCCCGATTATGTTGACGCTCAGCAGGGTCATGCAGGTTGTGGTGGCCGGACCTCAGCGGCTGCTCAGCGCATCGGCCTTTACCCTTCAAAGGGCTAGAAGCCTAGCAGGTTCCGGATGTCATTGTAAGTCACGATAAGGAACATGCACCCCAGGAACGCGAGCCCGGCCATCGTGGCGGCGGACTGCACCGCAATCGGCACCGGTTTGCCGCGGAGCATTTCAAAGAGGATGAACAGGAAGTGCCCTCCATCGACAATTGGCAAAGGAAGAAAGTTAACCACCGCCAGGTTGACCGAGATGAGCGCGAGAAAGAAGAGCAGCCAGATAAAACCTTTGCCAGCCACCAGCGTTCCCAGATGAGCGATGCCCACCGGACCCTTGAGGTGCTCGACCTTTACCGTGCCTTGGAAGAGGCGCAGGAAAGTGACATAAGTCGTTAGCATAACCCGGCGGGTTTCGGCTACGCCCATGGAGATAGCCTGAACAGGGGATGCGGCTTTCAGTACGATCTGCTCCGCCTCGAAAAGCCCCGCACTCGCGGGAGCATCCCAGCCCAGCGCGAGTAACGCCGTGCGATCAGCGGGCGAGATGGACCATAATGTTGTTTCGATCTCCGCATTCTTATCGGGCAGCCCCATGGAGGGCCGCCGCCACTGAACGGTAAATACCGTGGCAGATTTGTCGTTTGCCACCTCAGCAGCCGGGTTGGCTGGGATCACCGCAGCACGCTTGAGCGCGGCCCGCATTTCAGCAAAGTTGCTCACCAGTTCGCCGTTGATCGAAACCACTTCGGCACCGGGAACGGTAAAGACTCCTGCCGCGGCCGGAGCCGTCTGCTCTTTAGTGAGCGGTTTGATCAGCACCCGGGGTGGAAGGGCGAGCAGAGTATTGATATCGGACGTATCCGCGACTGAAAAGCCGATTCGTCCGTCGGCCCCAACCGGGACGCTCGGAAGCTCTACCTCAACGTAACTTCCAAGCGACGGGTCGCGACGCAAAAGTGTAAGCTGCACGGTCGAAGACTTGTTCGCCCTCACTTCCGCCATGCCTTCGGGAATGCTTGGATACTCGACTGAGTTAATCCGCGCGAAGATATCGCCTTCACGCAGGCCGAGCTTGTAGGCACGGTCGCTAAGAGGGGTGTTGGCGACACGCATGACGCCCGTGAGCCCCATCAAGTGCTCCACCATGGCGACGGCACCCGCAGGCCTGGGAACAAAGCCTGTCTGCAGGCGCGGCTTGGGTGTAAATACTTTTGTTATGCTCTGACCCGATGGAACATTACGAAACTCGGCACTCACCGGGCGGCCTTGGCCGCTACGCAACGCAACCGTGAGCGAGGTTCCGTCGGTAACGCTCTGTCCGTCGACGCTCACCAACTGCGCGCCAGGCTCCACGCCCCCGAGGCCTTCAGCTTCAAAGATCTTCCGGAGCTGCTCGTTCTCCGTCTCAGTCAGCCCCTTTGCCACCGTGCTACTGCGGTTAGGCTCGACACCCATTTCCAGCAAGCCGCTTACCGGGCTGAGGGTTGGCGAAACCAAATACGTCAGCAGCTTCATTTGCCCTGAGCCTCCCGCCCGCTCAACTTCCAACTGAAGTACCGAGCCGCGCTCCGCCATGGCCGTTGCGAGCACGAGATCGTTAAATGAGTTAGGAACTCGCCCCTCTACCTTTACAATGCGGTCGCCCGGCTGAAGCCCTATGTCGTCGGGCGTTGCGCCGTTTTCAGGGCCTCCGAGCAAGGTAGCGTTCGCGGCGGGCGAACCGATCGACACAGCGCCGACAGTCGCCGGTTCCACCTTCATTCCCAGCGTGAACACGATTACGAACAGGGCAGCAGCCGTGATGATGTTCATGAAAACGCCCGCGGAAATTACAATGAGCCTTTTCCAAGGCTTACACTGCTGAAATCCATCAATAGACGTGCTGACCGCGTGAGGGTTGCCATCTTCCTGGCCCAGCATCTTAACATAACCGCCGAAGGGAAGGATGTTGAGGCGATATTCGGTCGAACTCACTCTTGAACGAAACGCCGCGACGCCGGAAAGTCCGGCCGCGTCGCCCGCTTCCCGGAGCAGTTTGTCAAACTCGGACGAGGTCGAGCCCAATCGCACGCCCAGTCCCTTGCGGAACGAAAGAATCGCCGGGCCCATCCCCACCGCAAACGCGAGCACGCGAATGCCCGCCCATTTCGCCGCAAAAAAGTGCCCCAACTCGTGAATCACGATGATGAGACCAAACCCGAGTACGACCAAAAGAAAATCGAATGCGGTGCCGAGCATAGGTGTCTCTGATTCTACGGTTGTTGTTGCCACACCGGCTTACTTTGGATGGGAAGATAGCCACAAAATAAGAAAAAGCCGCTTCCTACTGAAGGAAGCGGCCATTGCGCTAACAGCATGTTGGGGCGGCCATCCGCAGGTGGTTTACCCAGCCTGTGCGGGCAGCCCGCGACGGTGCAGCCACTTGGAAGCTTACTTAATATTTAACTGAGCAGCCGTAGGGCTTGGTTTCAGCCTTGGCAACGCTCTGGCCAGCGAGGACTGAAGTGAGAGCGCTGGCAACGTAGTTGGTGTTGCCCTTGACATCGACGCTATCGTTATCGTCGATAGCTCCGGCGTACGCCAGGATGCCCTTCTTGTCGATCACGTAGCAGTGCGGCGTAGTGCGAGCGCCGTACGCCTTGCCGACCTTGCCCGATTCATCCAAAACGATGGGATATTCCACCTTCCAATCGCTCTTGGCCTTCTTGTTAACTTCTACGCCAGCGCCCGGCTTGCCGGCCGCGCTGCTGTTTATTGCAAGAAACACAACGTCCTTGCCCTTAAACTGGGTATGAAGATCCTTGAACGTCGTGTGGGTCTTGTGGTGCTTCACAACGAACGGGCAGGTGGGGTTGAACCACTCAAGAACTACGACCTTACCGCTGTAGTCACTCAACTTCACCGCTTTGCCATCGGTATCGGTAAGCTCAAAGGCCGGGGCGAGTTCCCCCACTTTGGCAACCGCCGCGGCTTTACCGTGGTCTTTATCGTGTTTGTGATCTGAGTGATCCTTGCCATCTTTATGATCGTGCATGTCTTTTTCGCCGCCGCTGGGCTGAGCGGGAGCCTTGTCCGGTGCCTTTGCCTGCGCCAGCGCCGGAGTTGCACAAACTAAAGAAAGACCGACGAAACCAACCGCGATTGATGCCAACAAAGATGATGCCTTCATTCGTAATTTCTCCACAATTATTAAACTTCCACACGGCTGGACTCGTCCCAACCTTGGCGTAGACGACAATCGCTTACGCCCAAGCGACCTTCGCTGCATCACACAGCGCGGGCCAAAATCATCCCATCGGAATACTTGACGACCGATTAGCTGCTCGCCATCCTTTGCCGCACTTCTCAGTAATTCAACTAGCCGCTTCGAACGCCGCTCCTACCTTAGATGCCCATTATCGCGAAAGGTTCCTTTTCGTATCAACACATGCCAAACGGCAGGAACCTCCTCCCCCCACTCCCACTGATCCCCTTGGGTCGCCCCTCTGAACTGCGACGACTCTATTTGCCATCAAGTGGGAAAGCGACTTCAAACCACGAAACGCTGCCTAGCTCTGATTCATTCCTCGTTTTGCTTTGATCCGCAGCCTTCAGATTTTCGGTAACTGATCGGGTCACCTCAACCACCCCCAAAGAGACTCGATTTCCGGATCCGCTTGGAACGCGAACAGCTTTGTCGGCATCTGGGTTTAGCTGAACACTGAGTGACGGCTTTGACGAGCCCCCCGGAACTGCCAACCACTCACCTTGGGCCAGGATGTCAGTCGGCTCAATCCCCGTTCCAGGAAAAAATCGCATTGCCGTGATGACTTCACCCGGTTGGGTCGCCGCTGGGGGCGCGATTCTTAAAACCCCGTCAACGAAGGCGGCGACAACCGGTGACTGGTCGTTCAATGGTTCAATCCGGCGCGTTTTTGCTTCTGTGATGGCAGCTTCCGCCGCGGGGTTTAACTTGGTGGTAGGGCCAAGCTCGAAGCGGGTGCTTGCCTCTGCCTTACCCGGCAAGCAAACATCTTTGCAAACCAGGTAGTTTGCGACCACCACAACCTCGACCGTACCGCTCGCGACCTCGGTTCCAACCACTTTAAGCGGGACGAGAAACGTCGCGGAGGACTCGTAAATGTGGTCCACGATGCCGCCCTCCGCTGTATGACGGGAGGGAGCGGGCCAAATGACCGCGCCTACTTCAACTCGACTGGCGAGCGGGCCTGAAAGCTGGATGCGAAACTGCAGCGGGGAACCCGAGTCGCTGTAGCCTCGCCAATAAGTATACCACCCGGCATCAAGCGACACCTTCATTGCCAGCGTGAGGGTGCGGCCTGCGACCGCTTCAATGTGGTCTGCGACAACAGCCAGCTTGAGATGCGCTTCGGAAGGAACCTTGAGTTCTGAGTTAGCCACGGTGTATTCCGACCCGACCTGAGGACCCGCGGCAACCGCAGAAGCCCAAACCGCAGATGCGGCAACCACAGCTCGCAATCCCGAAGCCCATAGTGTAGAAGGTGCCAAGTTTTCTCCGGTGCGACAATCTAGTTCCATCGGACCATGCTCCGGCAGGTGGCGAAAACACATTGACCGCCATTCAAACCGCGGAAGGACCACCTATTTCAACGCGATAGATGCACAATATGCGCGTCGTCGCTCCCGCGTAACTATGCTCAGTACTGATGCTACGCCTGATTCATATTGTGTGTTCGGTCCGTTTGGGTCGCCCATCAACGCTGCGTGGAGGGCTCAAGCCCATGGTTAACGCCTGCATTGTGGCATTTCTCGTTAACGGGGGTGGATGCGAGAAGAATATCACGGACAAAGACATATCGATCACCTCCTACGTTGAGGTTCAACGGTTACTAGATGAGTCCTCGGCGAAGCAACTGCCCGACTTAGTACTGCTGATGGACCCGCGGACTCCTACGGAGTATTTTCGCGCACACCTTCCCGGGGCGAAGAACGTGCAACTAGACGAGATTCAATCAAACCTGCGCGAATCTCGGCAGGGGCGGATCGCTCAATATAATAAGTTTGAAAACATCGTCGTCTACGGCAATGACCCGGCTTCGACAGTCGCTCGCGCTATGGTGAAGCGGCTCCTCGCCAACGATTACGGCTCGGTCTACTGGTTCCAAGGCGGCCTACGCGAGTGGATCGCGGCGGGTGGAAAGCTAGAAGGCAGTTCGGCGAACGCCGCCGCAGTCTCCAAATAGAAACCGCGCACCTAACTGGCTGATGGGCGGTAAGCGGCACGGGCTTATGTTGTCCGCGTGCGATCTGCTTTTCCCGTGATTCACTAACCGAACTTGCCGGTAATATATTGCTCGGTCTCGGCCAGCGTGGGGGTCTGGAAGATGTGAGCGGTAGGAGCAAACTCTACGAGCCTACCCAGATACATGAACGCGGTGTAGTCGCTCACGCGCGAAGCCTGGCCCATGTTGTGGGTTACAATTAACACGGTGTAGCGCTGTGCGATATCTTGAATTAACTCTTCGATCTTGAGTGTTGCGATGGGGTCCAGCGCCGAGCAGGGCTCGTCCATAAGGAGTACCTCGGGCTCGACGGCGATCGCCCTCGCGATGCACAGCCGCTGCTGCTGTCCGCCCGAAAGGCTAAGGCCTGACTGGCCAAGACGGTCTTTTACTTCGTCCCATAATGCCGCCCCGCGCAGGCTCCTCTCGCAGACTTCGTTCAGCACTTTGCGCCGTCTCTCGCCGTGGATGCGTAGACCGTAGACCACGTTCTCGAAGATCGACATCGGGAACGGGTTGCTCTTTTGAAAGACCATCCCCACACGTCTGCGCAAATCAATTATGTCAATTTGCGGAGCGTATATGTCAGCCCCACTCACGATCACCTCGCCGCTCGTGCGGACACCTTCGACAAGATCGTTAAGCCGATTGACGCTCCGCAGCAGGGTGCTCTTGCCGCACCCCGAAGGCCCGATGAGGGCGGTGACTTTACCTTTGGGTACCGCCAACGAGACTGAATGCACCGCCTGCTTTACACCATAATACAAGGAAAACTTCTTGATCTCTACAACCGAATCGAGCTGGGCCAGCGACGGATGGACCGCCGGGGCGTGGGGCTGATTGCTCTGGATAGCTTGCAAAACAGGATATCTAGCGGGCGTCCGCTCTGCCATGTTCTGGCTCATGCCATTCTCCCAGCCAGCGACCTGGAAGTGACAAATCTGATGAGTAAGTTAAGCACAAAGAGAAGCATGACCAGCACCAATATTCCCGCCCACGCGAGTTTCTTCTGCTCAAGATATGGGCCCGTGACATACGTGTATATCTGCACCGTGAGCGAGGGAAACGGCTCGTTTGGATTGAGCATGAGGAATCGGCTTCCCAGCGCGGTAAACAAAAGTGGAGCGGTCTCTCCGGCGATTCTGGCAATAGCGAGCATCACTCCGGTAACCAAACTTCCCGTGGCCGACGGAAGAATCACTCGTAACACGGTCTGCGCTTTGGTGGCGCCGAGCGCGAGTGAGGCTGCCCGGTAACTATCGGGAACGAGTTTGAGCATTTCCTCAGTAGTTCGGGCAACGATTGGGACCATGATAAACGCGAGCGCAAACGCGCCCGCCCACCCGTTATAGCTGCCCAGAGGCCGGACCAATAGCTCGTATCCCAAAATCCCTACCACGATGCTCGGGACGCCCGCGAGCACGTCGGCAGTAAACCTTACGGGAGCTAACAACCACTTGTCCTGCGTGTATTCACTTAAGTAAACGCCTGCCGCGACCCCCACGGGCACTCCCACTAACGTCGCCAAGCCCACCAGTACTACCGTGCCCACCAACGCGTGCGCCATGCCGCCCGGGTCTGCGGCGTCGGGCTTGGGTACTTCCGTGAAGAACGCCCAGGTGACCGAGCCGAATCCAATCTTAAGCAGGTATCCCAGCACCCACGCCAGAACGCACACGATCAAAAGTGAGCACGCGACGCAGCTGGCGAGCATTACTTTGCTCAACAACCGGCGATATTGATCGTACATGCCGAAACTCATGGGTTTGCCCGAATCTAGTGCGCCCCTGCGGTCCGCGATTGGTTACCCACAACAAAGTATCTCGCAACGATGTTCAACACTAGCGACATGAGTAGAAGTACGAGCGCGACTTCCATCATCGCGGCGCGATGCATGGTGCTGCTGGCGTCCGCGAATCCGTTGGCGAGTAAGCTTGCCATCGTCTGCGATGGCGCGAATGGCGACACGCTGATTTTATTTACGTTGCCGATCACCATCGTGACCGCCATCGTTTCCCCCGCCGCTCGCGCAAGACCGAGCATCACCGCGCCAAACAGACCGCTGCGGCTGTAACGCAGCATCCCCCAAGAGCTTTGCCACCATGTCGCCCCCATCGCCACCGTGCCCTCAACCTGCACGCGCGGAACCGCTCGGAGCACATCGCGGCTGATCGCGGTAATAATCGGAATAATCATCACGGCGAGAATTAGGCTCCCACATAACATGTCTTTCCCAGTTAATGGAATCTCTCTCACCAGCGTCTCGCCACCAGTCTTGATCTCCTCAAAAAACATCCAACGCAAGAACCCGATACCCCCCAGCGCGGACCTCAGCGCGGGCTCGACGTGAGTCTGGAGGAGCGGAGCGAGCACAAACAAGCCCCAGATTCCGTATGCGAGGCTGGGTATCGCGGCGAGAAACTCAATGAGAAAACTCAATGGTGCAGCGATCCGCCACCGCGGAGCCACCCTTACGAGAAACAACGCCGCTCCGAGGCTAAGCGGCACTGCGAAGATCAACGCAAGTGAAGCGCTCACGGCGGTCCCGAAGATCATGGGTGCCGCAGAAAACTCGGGCGGGATTATTTCCAAAACCGCCTCGCCGTCTTCCATC
>CAYVFW010000018.1:23081-30283 GCA_964450325.1 uncultured Phycisphaeraceae bacterium
CGAAGAATCCGCTGCCCAACGATACCGGCCGACCCTCGCCGTCTTCCATCACGACGGCACCGGTTGCATCTCGTTGCTCTCGCTCAATCTCGTTGGGTCGCCACTGGGTTCCCACCAAAAAGCCCAGGCCATACATTTTGATGCTCGGCAGCGCCGCCAATGTCAGCACGATCACTAGTGATGCCATCATCAACAAGATCACGGCCGCGCTGGAACGGACACCCCAGAGCAAGGCGGTGTCGCCCAGACGTAACCACCGACGCCGCGAAGTCGTGGGGCCTTGCTTCGGTCTGGTGTTGGTCGCTTGCCTTAGCATGGATCAGTTATACTAGCGGTAGCTATTGCGCTTGGGCCATGAACGCGACCGCGATATGCGCCTCTGGAGCCCGTAAGGCTCCGCAAAACGAGGGAGCCTTCTTTGTGTTTAGCGTAAGCTTGGTGCTAGATCTACTTAATCGCGTCACCTTTAAACGTAACGTCGTTCAATACTTCAAGTACGCGAGCCTTCACCCCGTCGGTCAGCGGAGCGTACGCCATTTCGCTAGCGAACCGCTGTCCATCGCTGGTACACCAGATTACAAACTTCTTGAACGCCGCGGCTTCGGCGGAGTTTTTAGAGTTGCGCAAATCCTTGTAGAATATGAGGTAAGTAAATCCGGAGATCGGATAGGTGGATTCCCCTGGCTGATTCCAAATATTTGCAGCCAGCACGGAGCCTTTCATCCCATCAAGAGCAGCAGCCCCCGCGATTGAGACACTCTCCGGGGAGGCAGACACAAACTTGCCATCGAGGTTTTTTACCTTTCCGAAGGCGATGGAGTTGGCTTGGGCGTAGTTTAGTTCCATGTATCCGATTGCGCCGGCGGTGCTCTGCACGATCGCCGTGACACCTTCGCTGCCTTTACCACCCTGACCAAGAGGCCACTGCACCTGTTTGCCCGCGCCGATACTTTCTTTGAACGACTTGCTTTGCGTCGTGAGGAAGTTTGTAAAGACGAACGTTGTGCCCGAGCCTTCCGAACGCCACGCCGGTGTGATCGCCAAATCGGGAAGCTTTACCCCCTCATTCAACTCGGTAATCTTTGGGTCATTCCACTTGGCGATGCGACCCTGATAAATGTCGGCAAGCACTTGGCCGCTGAAGTTAAGTGGCTGGGAGATCCCCGGCACGTTGTATGCGGGAACGACGGCTCCTGAGCAAGTGGGAATCTGTACCACATTGTCAGCGCCCAGAGCAGCCAACTCTTTGCGGCTCAGCGGTGCATCGGTCCCTGCGAAGTGGACTGTCTTTTCAGTCAAGGCTTTGATGCCCCCGCCAGAGCCGATCGACTGGTAGTCAATCTTTACTTCGGGATGCAACTTTTCGAACTCGCTTACCCACCGCTGGTAGAGGGGGTTGGGAAACGTCGCCCCGGCACCCTGCAGCTTCACGTTGTCTCTGCCCACCTCCGCACCCATGGCCAGAGTCAGACTCGATCCCACCGTCAACGCCACGCATATGAGTTTTATCATGATTGAGTATCTCTGATTAAGTATCTTTGCAGGTAAGTACGCCCTTCGGTCAACCACTTGTCTAGTCCCTACTCAGGACGAAACGCCGTCGGTAAAGATAGCCTGCGCACTTGGCAATCTCTGCCATCGCCAATCCTTCAGGAAACGTTTCCGGGTCCGAACTAGCTGGCTAGTGCTTAGATTCCTCAGGTGAGGCGAGGTCTTGTGTGGCACAACGCGTTTAATATTAAGAATGCGCTAAGACAATTGAAAATGGGCGGCCCCGCCGGAGCCGCCCATCGTTTTTTGCTTCAGTTTATCCGAATTTAGCCACTACCAGTATTCGCCGTCGCGGGCGGGCCGACGCTTGGCTCCCGGCTTTGCCGCCGCTCCGCCCGAGCTTTCACCTGACTGCGGCTTGGCGCCACGCTTGGCAGGCCCGCGATTCTGGTTGAAGGCGACCATTCCCGACTCTGCAACCTGCTTATTTCGGAAGGGAAATGAGCCCGCCGATTCGCCGCCGCGTGATTCTGGGCGAGCTCCGGCCGATGTCGGTCGGCTCGTGGGCTTGGGTCCTGCACCTCGTCCGCCGATTTGGGTTGCGGTTCTCTTTGCACCCGCGCCCGCACCTGCAGCACCCGCGCGCCTGATGGTTGCGTTAGATCCGTCGGGGAACGGTTGCATGTTAGCGAGGTCACGCACCGGTGCCGTGCCCGAAGACTCTGCGGTCGAACGGCGAGAAGAAGAATTGACGCCCTCTCTCCGATCTGAAGTTGCGCCTTCACGCGGCGTGCGGCTGGGAGCATCGCCCCCGTTGGCCACATCCGGATTTCGGGAAGGCGGGCCGCTGGCCGAGCGACTCTCTGCACGGTTTACGTTCCAACCTTCCACCGGCCGGGGACGGGCGGAGCGTTCACCAGTTGTACGTGGCTGCGAGGCGTTGCTCTGATCGCGCCGACCGGAGAATGTGCCACCAGGGCGATGGGCGTGGCCATCATCACCAAATCGGCTCCCTTGGCGAGGGCGACGACCGCCGCGGCCGTAATCGCCACGATCGCTCTGGCCGTCTTCGCTGGAAGCGTGGGGTAACTCGGCGCCTGGAACTTTTTCCTCAGTCGCTAGTTTCTCGGCGAGCTCCGCGTCCATCTTTGCCAGAGGGATTGGCTTACGAAGCAGACGTTCGACCTGCCGGAGAAGCGAGCGTTCGTCGGAATCGCAGAAGGAGACTGCAATGCCAGAGGCGCCCGCGCGGCCGGTGCGGCCCACCCTGTGGATGTAACTCTCAGGTTCCATCGGGATGTCGAAGTTAATCACATGCGAGATGCCATCAACATCAAGGCCGCGGGCAGCGACATCGGTGGCCACGAGAACCCTCGTCCGGCCGCTCTTGAAAGACTCGAGCGTACGTGTTCGCAGATTCTGAGCCTTGTTGCCGTGAATTGCCAGTGCGCTGAGCCCGACATTGTTTAACCGACGGGCCACTTTATCCGCTCCGTGTTTGGTGCGGGTAAAGACGACGACGCGCTGGATGTTCGCACTGCGGATAAGGTGCTGAAGGAGCGGCAACTTACGATCGCGGTTCACCATGTACACGCTCTGCTCGACCGTTTCGGCCGCAGCGGAGGTTGAGGCTACCGACACTCGCACCGGGTTCTTCAGCAGCGAGTCAGCGAGATGTTTGATTTCGCTGGGCATCGTCGCCGAGAAGAGCAGTGTCTGCTTCTTATTCTTAAGTGCAGCCGCGATGAAGCGGATGGGCTGAATGAACCCCATATCTAGCATGCGATCGGCCTCGTCGAGAACGAAGATCTCTACTTCGTTGAGGTTTACCACACGCTGCTGCATTAAGTCCATGAGGCGGCCGGGGGTGGCGACGATGATATCGACGCCCCGGTGCAGCGCACGCACTTGATGATACTGCGAAACGCCACCGTAAATTACAGTGGTATCGAGCGCGGCGTGGCGGCCATAGGTGTTAAAGCTGTCGGCGATCTGCGTTGCCAACTCGCGCGTGGGCGAAAGGATCAACGCCCGGGGCATTTTGGGGCCGCGTGATGACTTATCTTTCTCCGCCGTCATCAGCCTATGGATCATTGGGAGCGCGAACGCAGCGGTCTTACCGGTACCTGTCTGAGCTACGCCGAGAACATCGTGCCCTTCGAGGACGGGCGGGATGGCTTTGGCTTGGATCGGCGTCGGGACGGTATATCCCTCTTCGGTGATGGCCTGCTGGATAGGAGCGGCAAGGGGAAAGGATGAAAATGTTAACTGCACAGCAAATGACTTTCTGCGCTACACGCGCACTGCACTCGAGCTTTCCGCTCCAAACGGCGCACGCAAATGTTAAAAAACAACGCGGGCGCGACGGAGCGCAAAATTAGAACTGATCGGCGTTCCCTCGCAGGACACATTCTCAGCAACCACGCATAGTGGTCGCGAGAATCTGGTTCGATGCAGGAGGGGAGGCAAGCCTCACCGGGACACGGAGCAAACGCCGAATGTAACGTTGGATAAAATGTAAAACGGGACTGAGCGGGAGTGCAACGGCCATTCGCCGAGGCTTACAACCCATGCTCACAACCCACATCGGGGCTACCGCTTACTTCAACGCACACCCACGAACAGGCGCCGCCAGACGAATCCCTACGGTTGTTGAGGCCGCTGGCTGAAGCACAATGATAGGCGAGTCGCGTTGAACTTTCTTTGCCTTACCTCAGCCGCAGCTGAGGTAACCCAAATGCGGGCCGTGCTCGTAGAGGCGGTCGCCCCGTGTTTAGTTGGAGATCGAAGCACAAGGGTTATCAGACTTGCAACAGCGACGTACAAAAAGAAACCGCCCTGCATAGAGCGGTAGATTGCTAAGTAAACAGCAGGTCGAATGTCTCGGCAGCTTTGACTGAGGATTATGTAGCGGCGAAGGCGTTTACTTGCAGCGGCGACGACGGCTGACCGCAACGCCAGCCACGGCGAGCATCGCAACAGCAGCACCGGGGGCCGGTACGGCTGGGAAGTCGGTGGCTTCAAGTGTGAATCCGTAGCGGCCGGTTTCGCCAACTCCGCTCCAACCCTGTAATGGATTCAGCCCGCCGGGGCCGTCTGGGCCGCTCACTTCGGTGTTGGATGCGAAATTGAACATGGGACCTGTGCGGCTGACCGGCACTCTGCCAGCGCCCGTGATACCTAACACGTAGTCACCGGGGAAGACAAGGATGACCTGCGTGCCATCATCGCTCTGATGGCGGAGTTTGGGGAGCGTACTTGACGTACTTTCGTCGTCGTTGGCTAAGAAGCCGTACCCCTCACCGTTGACCGTAATATTAAATAAATACACTACGACGTTGAAGTCGGCGAAAGCCGGACGCACAGAAAACGCCGTGGGAATCAGCACGCGGATGAAGTACAGATCTTCGTAATCGGGCTGAGTAAGCCCTTGGGAGAGCGAGCCAGCGATGCTCGTGAGCCCAGCAGCGCCGAACGGGCGCGAAGGCACCTGGGCGGTCGCGATCACTGAACCCGCATCCGTGGTTTCAAGCCAATCCGGGCCTGCCACCGCTAACTGCGGTAGCAAGGCAACGACACTCAATGCTGCAATGCGCGCAGCTGCAACGCCATTAAAACCATCGCTCATTTGCTCTCTCCTTCGCAATCCCTTCCTGCTATCAACGATCTCAACACGGCCTAAAAGGCTGTCGCTGCCGCTCGTCCGCCGCGCGAAACACGCGGTGGCGACCTACCGACTCTTCAACCCAAGCGAGCCACAACCCTTCAACGAAGCGGAAACTTCGGCACCTCTCCGAGGCCCTGGATGGCCGAGTGAGGTACAGAAATATAACACGCCGACGGCCAAGACGCAAAGGTTTTAACTTTGAAATTTGTATTTGATAGCGGCCAAGCCACGTTGTGAGTGTTTCGTTCGAGATTAGTGGGTGTTGGGTAAGTGTAGTCCGCGCATTTGGGATCTGGCTATCGGCCCTGCGATGGTCAGAATACTATCGACGGTGTCTCATAGCCGCGTCATCTTGTCCGGAAGCCAGTCTGCCTCGCCCCTCAGTTTGGTAGCCCTGAGCGACCCAACGATGGGCGTTCGGGAGCTCGAATCGAGCAAGCCCACTCTGCTTGGTCGGCAGTCCCAATGCGAAATTCAGCTTCCTGATCAGACCGTCTCCCGCGTTCACGCGGTGATTGAATGGAAACTGGGCACGTGGTACATTACCGATAAGTCAAGCCGGCTGGGCACGATGCTCAACGGGGTCCGCCTTGAGGCCGATCAACCGGCATCGCTACGCGATGGCGACGTTCTCTCGATTGCAAAGTGGAGCTTTAAGGCTCACGCTGGCCGGGCGGAAACAGCTGCTGGTGCGATGACCATTATTGGATCAAGCCGGCTTTCTGATCAGGAAGTTGGAAAGGTAGAAACGTTCCGCAGCGATGCGATCTTAAGTCAAGCCGAGAAGCGGCTTCATTTAGTCATGGATTTGGCGGCAAGCTTGCACGCCGCCAGCCAAGAGTCTGAACTTGCCAAGGCGATTGTGACCGCCGCGGCGAACGGCTCACCGTTTGACCGAGTTGCGGTCATCAAGTCAATTCCGGGTACGGACGTAGTAATGACACTCGCGGCGATGGTTTCGCGTCGGGATGCCCCGCAGGGCTTCGCGTTCAGCCGGTCGCTGGTGCGCGCTGCGAGCAGCGGAGAGATCGCTAAGTTAACCACCGGCGATAGCTCGCTCCGGCACGCGGTAAGCATTATCAGTCAGGGAATCTTGAACGCGGTGTGTGCTCCAATTATGGTCGCGGGAGATGCCGCTGCTTACCTCTATCTTGATCAGTCCGGAGAGTTCGGTGCTCCCCCGCCCCCCACCACACCCGAGGTGGATGCTTATATTGCCGCCATCGCCCGCATCGCCTCGCTGTCGCTCGCTGAACTGCAACGCCGCCAGTTGCAAGCTCGCCACACGCAGCTCGAGGCGGATCTGAACGCCGCTCGCCATGCCCAAGAGCAACTCATGCCCGCCCCGTGCGGCACCGTGGGCGATTTGACTTATGCCGCCCTTAACCAGGCCGGTCGGTTGGTCGCGGGTGACCTTGTCGATGTCTTCGAGCTGGGCGACGGTCGCATCGCGGCTTGCCTGGGCGATGTTTCGGGCAAGGGCGTCGGGGCCGCCATGCTAATGGCTTCCGCGCAGATGCAGTTGCGTGCGGCGTTCGTCAATGACTCGGACCTAGCCCGCGCCATCGGCCGCGTGAACCGCGACCTTATGACCCGCAGGCTGACCGAGGGGTTTATCTCGCTCTGGGCGGGCGTCTTTGACCCCGCTACAAATATATTAACTTACGTCGATTGTGGGCACAGTTACTGGGTACACCGTACGCTGGTTGATGGTGACCAGGCCGTTACAGCCGGGCCAGTCCCCGAGTCGCTACCGCTTGGCATCGAAGCCAATGAGGTATATCAAGCCAGAACGTTGCAGCTTGCCCCCGGTGACCGGGTCACTGTGTATAGCGACGGAGTGGCGGAGCAACTAAGCCCATCGGGACTTATGTTTAAGCCCGAGGGCGTGCTGGCGACCTTGCGGGGCTGCACCGATGTCAATCAAGATGTGCATCGCCTGATGGATGCCCTTCGCGCCCACGCCGGGGGTGATAAGTTTTCTGACGATGTAACCATTATGTCGATGAAACTGGGATAACCCCCCGCCCAACACCCCCAGAAC
>CAYVFW010000019.1:0-29965 GCA_964450325.1 uncultured Phycisphaeraceae bacterium
GGGTGATGGAGGCTCAGGGGGTGACGGGGCGCTGAGCCACGCGGAGATTGAGAACAAGGCGGGGGGCCAACGTAAGCAGCGCGGCGACACGGGCAAGGCCGCGGCGAATCCGTTCGCGGTCTCAAAGGCTGAGGCGGCGATGCTGGCGGTTTCGGCACGCGCGAAGGAAGACCAAGGAACACTTCTGGATACCAGCCCGGTTGGAAGGCTCACGCTCAAGGGGAATGTTGCTCGCGTTGAAGAAGGTAAACGTAATCAGTCTCGTTCGGGAAAGGGCAAGCGTTCGGGTTCAGCTTCCGCACCCAAGGCAGGGGGCATTTCTTCGGCGAAGAGCGAGAGAGATTCGACAAGCGCGCTCAAGGTGGTTGCAGGCGGGGCTGGCAAGCGAGAGCAGAGCGGGGCCGAGAAGGCATCGCAAGATAAGTCGGAACGTAAGCCGGATGCCTCGGCGCTTGCGCAGAGCCGTGGTAAGGAGAAGCCGCGTCTGCGGCTGGTGAATGGCAAGGCGGTTCCGGTCGGGGGAGATGGGCTGTTTTGATTGCGGGGTGGGGTGGTGGGGGTGCGTGGGTCAGTCAAGTTATATTACTGTGGTCGCGGGCCGTGCGGCGGTTTGATGTCGCGGAGGCGTGGGGAGTGGCGCTGGATGGTCGCGGCCAGCAGGTTCGTAGCGGGTTTCCGGGAACGACGGTTAGAGTTGATTACAACGAGCGGCATATCACCGCGAGCGGTGGGTGGGCTGCCGCACCTTGATGATAGGATAAGCCATGTGTTTCGCGAATCGAAAATGGATGCTTAGGTTAAGTTGGCGGGGAAGCGGCGCGATGCAAGTCACCCGTGCGGCTCGAATGAGCTACATGATGGGTTTGACGCTCGTTATGAGCGCGAGTGCTGGCGCAGGGAACGCTGCGAGAGGGGCCAGCACACCTCCGGACCAACCGGCGGTGACAAGCACGGTAGAGGGGCCAGCGCGGTCGCCGCTGCTGACAGTGGCGGAATCATCGCTTTTTCGTGCCACATCAACGCATGCACAGGTCGTGGCGTTGTGCGATGCGCTCGCGGCGTCGAGCCCGCTGGTGCGGCGGGCGAGCCTGGGGGTGAGTGGCGAAGGGCGTGAGCTTCCGCTTTTAATTATGAGTAATCCACCGCTTGCGGGAGATGATCCGGCGGGGGCATTGCGAGCGAGAGTCGCGGCGGAACCGGGTCTGCTGGTGGTGATGGCTATCGGTAACATCCATGCAGGCGAGGTCGATGGGAAAGAGGCGCTGCTTATGCTCGCGCGCGAAATGGCTATGGAGCCTTCGCCCTTGCTGAAGCGGATGGTGCTGCTGATAGCACCCATTTACAATGCGGATGGAAATGAACGCTTTGCGAAAGATAATCGGCCGGGGCAGGATGGTCCGGCGGAGGGGCAGGGGCAACGTGCAAACGGCGCGGGGCTGGACCTGAACCGAGATTTTATTAAGCTGGATGCGCCCGAGACGAGGGCTCTGGTCCGTGCGATTAACAGTTATGATCCGCACGTGTTTATCGACACGCACACAACCGATGGGAGTTTTCATCGTTATATTATGACGTATGCGGGCCCCAAGGCGCCCGCCGGGAGCGCGCCGCTGATCGAGTATTCTCGCGAATCGTTTCTGCCCTCGGTGGGCGTTCGGTTTGCTTTAAGCGGGGCGGCCCGTGGGTGGGATGCTTTCTTTTACGGGAACTTCGAGGAGGAGTTTTCCGGAACTGGGCACGCCGGTGGCGAGCGCCCGCACACGCGGTGGGAGTCGTTCCCTGCCGAGGCGAGGTACGCGACCACTTATGTCGGGCTGCGCTCGCGACTGTCGATCCTTACGGAGAGTTACAGTTATGCTCCGTACGAGGACCGTGTGAGGGCACAGGTGTTATTTGTGCAGGCGTGCCTTGACGAGCTCGATGGCCGGCGAGAGCAGGTCCGCACGTTGCTTGCGTTGTGCGATCAGACGACAACGCAAGCGGGCAAGCAAGGGGGTGATCCAGTTACGATCCGCACCCAGCTCGCCGCGGGGCCTGAAAAGATAGTAATCAAAGGTTTTGTCGAGCGACCCCACAAGGGCCGGAGCATACCGACGGCGGAGACCGCGGAGTACCTGGTGACGCACTTTGACCGCTTCGAGGCCAAGTTAAGCGTGCCCCGACCCAAGGGCTACGTGCTGACCGACCGTTTTCCAGCCGCGGCGTTGGAGAAGTTGGGGCTGCATGGCCTGCGCACTCGCACGCTTATCAAGAGCGAGGAGATGCTGGTCGAAAAATATACAGTGACTTCGGCTAAGGCCGCGTCGCGGGTGTTTCAAGGCCGAGTGTTGGTGGCGGTTGCGGCCGAGATAGGTGCTGCTGGCCGCGAGCTGATACCGGCAGGGGCAACTGTGGTTGAAACGGCGCAGCCGCTTGGTAACTTGGCGGTGTATCTGCTGGAGCCCGCCTGCGAGGACGGGCTCGCCGCGTGGGGATTTCTTGATGACGCCCTCCGGCCCACTATTGAGGCTGATCGTGCGATTTACGGTGCCTATCCGGTGATGCGCCTGCCCTAGGGCGGGTCAACAAGACGTCGAGCTGGCAGTCGAAGTGCTGGAGAGGCGAGATCGCGGTGAGTTGTTCGGAGCAACTCGGGAAAGCCCTAGTTCAAAGGGCTAACCGCCGGGCTAGGGGCTTGGAGGCGAGGCTCGCGCACTTTCCTCGCGGGCTTATCGCAAAACTTTGCAAGGTAGGCCCCCGAAACTGCCCTCGCCGCTCGCCCCGCGCCAAAGTCGTACCTAAAATATCAGGCGCCAATCTGAACTCTGCCGACGCGGCGGGTGTAAGAGAGAGGTAAGGTACCGTCCATTTTACGAATACCCACGTGAGCAAGGGAGCCTTCGTGGCGTTGCCAGCGGGTCAGGGTGCCGGGACGGCAAATGATGATCCTCTGATTTTGAAGCGGACTAGCGTCGAAATCTATGGAGCGTTCGCCCGGTACGACAGGGTTTGTATTCGAGTCGCCGGTATGGCATGGGCTGTTGCTTGCGGTAGTTGGTCGCAGGAGTTGGTGGTAGGAGTTGGTCGTGGTAGTCGGTGAAACGGGTCCGGGTCCGCTTAGCTGCGTCCCGGCGTGGAACAGGGTAAACATTTCCGGCATGCAGCCGGTGCAACGTTGGTTGATAGAAAGGCCAAAAGGGAACTATGTCAAAGATGACCGCACGTACACCCGCAGCGTTTGCAAGCGCTGCGGCAAAGGGAGTTAAGGGGAGCAAGCCAGCCGCGAAGGCTGCATCAGGGGTTGACCCAAAGATGCGGGCCAAGCCCGGTAAAATGGTATATTTTTTCGGTGGTGCGCAGACCGAAGGCACTCTGGAAATGAAGGTTCTCCTGGGTGGCAAGGGTGCCAACTTGGCCGACATGACGAGCATCGGGCTGCCCGTCCCGCCCGGTTTCACGATCACGACTGATACCTGCGCCCTTTATTATAAAAATGGCCAGCGCCTGCCCCACGGCCTCATGAACGAAGTTCACAAGAACATTTCGTTCCTGGAGCGCGAAACCAGCAAGAAGTTCGGCGACACCGGAATGCCTTTATTGGTTTCCGTACGCTCGGGGGCTGCGGTAAGCATGCCAGGCATGATGGATACAATTTTGAACTTGGGCCTGACGGATCAGTCCGTAGAGGGTTTAGCCAAGAGCACCAAGAATCCTCGTTTTGCGTACGATGCCTATCGCCGCTTGATCAACATGTTCGGAGATGTGGTGATGGGAGTCGACCATCATCACTTCGAGCAAGAGTTTAACAAGATCAAGAAGAAGTATAACGCCAAGCTTGATACCGATGTGCCCGAGCAGGGCATGATCGAACTCTGCGATATCTACAAAGCGACTTACCAGCGGTACGTCGGCGAAGTCTTCCCGCAGAATCCGTTTAAGCAGTTGGAACTGGCGATCGAGGCAGTCTTCAAGAGCTGGAACGGCGACCGCGCTGTCTCTTACCGCCGCATTCAAGGCATCACGGGTCTGAACGGAACCGCCGTCAACATCCAGTCGATGGCTTACGGCAACATGGGTGAAGATTCAGGTACCGGCGTTGCGTTCACGCGCAATCCTGCGACCGGAGAGAACACCTTTTATGGTGAGTTCCTAATTAACGCGCAGGGCGAAGACGTAGTGGCGGGAATCCGCACCCCGCAGCAGGTCGATCAGATGCCCAAGTGGAACAAAGAAGTTCACAAGCAACTTCTGGACATCAAGGTCAAGCTTGAAAAGCACTATCGCGATATGCAGGACATCGAGTTTACCATTGAAAAAGGTAAGCTCTACATGCTGCAGACCCGTAACGGCAAACGGACTGGCACCGCCTCGGTCCGCATCGCCTGCGAAATGGTTCGTGAGAAGCTGATCGATGAAGAAACAGCGATCCTGCGGATTCCGGCTGGCGACCTGACCCAGCTTTTGTTGCCAAGTTTTGACCCCGCGGCGAAGAAGAAGGCCGAAGTCATCACTCGGGGTATTCCAGCTTCGCCGGGTGCTGCCGTGGGCAAGCTCGCATTCACCGCGGGTGAAGCCGTGGAGCGTGCGTTAAAGGGCGAATCCGTTATTCTGATTCGGCGCGAAACCAGCCCCGAAGATGTCGAAGGCATGCACAAAGCTGCGGGCATTCTGACGAGCACCGGTGGGCGCACGAGCCACGCCGCGGTTGTCGCGTGCGGCTGGGGTAAGTGTTGCGTTGTCGGCGCGGGCGAACTCGAGATTGATCCCGTGAAGGGCAAGATGACCGTGAGCGGCAAGACCTACGGTCGCGGCGATGTAATCAGCATCGACGGCAGTACCGGGGAAGTCTTCGTCGGTTCGATCCCTTCAGTTGAACCCAAGCTCGGCGGCGATTTTTCGCAGGTAATGAAGTGGAGTGATAAGTATCGCAAGATTGGCGTCCGCACCAATGCGGATACCCCGGCCGATGCTCAGCGTGCGCGCGAGTTCGGGGCCGAGGGCATTGGCCTCTGCCGTACCGAACATATGTTCTTTGAGGGCGAGCGCATCAAGGCGATGCGTGAGATGATCCTCGCGGATAACACCGAAGACCGCAGGAAGGCACTCGATGTGCTGATGCCCTTCCAGCGCGATGATTTCATGGGGATCTTTAAGGCGATGAAGGGCCTTCCGGTCACCATACGTCTGATTGATCCGCCACTCCATGAGTTTCTCCCTAACGACGATAAGTCGCAGAAGGAGATGGCGCAGCAAATGGGCATCAGCGCTGAGAAAGTTCGTCAGCGGGTAACCGCCCTTCACGAGGCGAACCCCATGCTCGGACATCGTGGCTGCCGTTTGTGCATCACGTATCCTGAGATTCTGGAAATGCAGGTCCGGGCGATTATCGAAGCAACCATTGATGCGCTTCGCAGCAACTACAAGCCCATGCCGGAAATTATGATCCCGCTGGTGGGCACCCACCGAGAGTTGGGCCTGCTCCGCGCCAAGGTCGAAGAGACTATTGCGAAGGTCAAGGAAGAGCAGGATTACAAGCCGCGTCTTGACGTCAAGATCGGCACGATGATCGAGGTTCCTCGCGCGGCCGTGACCGCCAACGAGATCGCAGAGAAGGCAGACTTCTTCTCGTTCGGCACCAACGACCTTACGCAGATGACCTTCGGCTTTTCACGCGATGATATCGGCACTTTCCTTCCTGATTATCTCACGAAGGAAGTGTTGCCAGCCGACCCCTTCCAGACTCTTGATCAGGATGGCGTGGGCCAGCTCATCGAGATGGCCGTTGCCAAGGGCCGGGCCGTGAAGCCTGATCTAAAGATCGGCATCTGCGGCGAGCACGGCGGCGATCCCAAGAGCGTGTGGTTCTGCCACAATATTGGGATGGATTATGTTTCGTGCTCACCCTTCCGCGTGCCCATCGCCCGCCTCGCGGCGGCGCAGGCTGCGATCAAGGCCGATAAGGGAGAGTAAGCTGTAAGCCGGGGCTGGAGCAGCATTAGGCTGTCCGCGTCGCATGTCGCAACTTTTATAATGTTACGACCCCGCCATCCGTTGGCGGGGTTTTTCATTGGCTCTGACAACCGCCCACCCCACTCCGTGATTACAAGCCACGCATGCTCGTCGTCAAAGAATCCCCAAGGCTCGCTACACTTGCGGTATGGACCTTCAGGAAGTACAAGTTATGTTCCAGGCGATCTCATCTATGGCTATCGCCGGGGGCTTGGTCTTTACCGGCTTTCAGTTCCGGGCGTATCGCAAGGCCCAGTATGTCGCGAACTTCTCGAAGCTGGTAGAGCTTCAGATGCAACTCCGTCGCATCCGCGTTGAACGCCCCGACTTGGCGCGGGTGCACGAGCACGACGTAGAAGGCCTCGAAACCGATCAGGACATTCAGTATTACTTCCTGAACCTCATGCAGGCCTCGGTGTTTGAGATCGTTTGGTTCAGCCACAAGAACGGTCAACTGCCCGATGATTACTTCCGTTCCTGGGTCAGTCGCATACGTCGAATTAACAAAGAAGAAAGTTTCCGAAAAGCAATGAAGAAGGGCTCCACGAAGATCTTCCACGATGAGTTTGAGAAGTATATCGAAGATTTGTTGTCTTCAACCCCCGACACTGGCTCGTCGGGCAAGACCCGTCCATAGCCCCGATGAAGAATCGCTTCGCTTGCCGCGCCGTGATCTAACGGCTTATGCTCTTCGTGCCGCAAGGCGGGTTTAGCGTGGTCGGCTTGCTTATCCTCTCCCGGACGGTCATTGATCCTTGTGTAGCTGTAACCCATGAACGCGAAGCATGATACAGGTGTACGCCGCGGACTGCTCTACCAGCTTGCAGCGGGACTGGTGTTTATCGTCGCGTATGTCGCCACCAAGCGAGTAAACGGGCAGTTCCAGATTTCGCCTGATGCGTCGGCATGGGATCCATCGGCGGGGATGTGCTTAGCGCTGCTGCTGGTGCTGGGGCCTTGGCACACGGTTACGGTTATGATCGCGATCATAACCGTCGATCTGATGTACGCTCGCGGCTATCACGCGGGAGCCGGGCTTTCGGTAGCGATGCTTACTCATGCCGGGGTTGCGAGTCTGGCGTTCCTGCTCGGGGAGCGATTCCTCAACAAGTTCATGCGGCTAAATCATTCGCTTGGGAGCCAGCGTGCTGTAGCTTCCATCGTAACTACGTCGATGCTTGTGCCCATACCTGCGGCGGTCTACGCAACGGTGTTGCAGATGCAGTTGGGTCGTGTCGGAGTTTCCAGAGAGTTCGCGACCGGGTTTGATCACTGGGTGGTGGAGAGCATCGGTCTATTGACAGTCGTTCCGGCAATATTACTATTGACGAGCCGTCGGAGCGTAAGCGTGACGGGGCTGGTCGTTCGCAGATCAATCCTGGAAATGGTTTTACAATCCGCCGCTCTCGCCGGAGCAGTGTGGTGCATGTTCTTCTGGCCCATGGGTGGGGCGATGCAGGCGTATTACCTTGCAGTTCCGCCGCTGATTTGGATCCTGCTGCGTTGCGGACTTGCGGGCGGTGTGGCCTCGATGATGGCGGTGAACCTCGCGTCAACCGTTCTGGCATGGACGATCAACTTGAATGAAGCAGGGCTGATCGGCCTGCAGGTGTTTTTGCTTATAATTACGTCCAGCACCCTGCTGGTGGGGTCGCTCGCAGAATCGATCAGGGATGCGCAGTTCCATACGGCGGTGAACGAGGATCGCTATCGCATGCTGTTTGAATCAAACCCCCAGCCGATGTGGGTGACGGATCAGACCATGCGGCGATTCGTAGCGGTGAACGACGCGGCCTTGCATCAGTACGGTTACACTCGCGAGCAGTTTCTGGCGATGAATGTAAGTGATTTGGAGATGGAATCCGGTGCAAAGCCTTCAACGGGCACCACGACGCTGTTTGGCGCGAGCGCCCTGGGCGGATCGACCGCGGGCGATGCGGTTTCGCTAGCTGGTGGCGCGGTGGCCAAGCTGCGCTCGGTTACGACTCGCCACCGCAGGGCGGACGGCGAAGCGTTGGACGTGCAACTTATATCATCCAGAATGAGTCTGGCCGGGGCGAGTTCTCGGCTTACGGTCGCGAGAGATATTACTCAAGCCACTCAGGCCACGGCCGCTCGGGAGCGAGCGGAAGACGCATTGCGGTTGGCACTTCTGCGGCTGGTCTCCCTCGTAGAAAGCTCCCCGCTTGCGCTCATCGAATGGGACAGTGGGTTCCACGTGCTGCGCTGGTCGGGCCGGGCGCCCGAGATATTTGGTTGGCCAGCGGTTGACGTGATCGGGAAAACACCTATGGATTGGCCGTTTGTGTTCGAGGAGGATATACCGGAGGTGAGGGGAGTCATCGCGAGTTTACTCGCCGGCATTTCTTATGTTACGCTGAAGAATCGCAACTATACCAAAGACGGACGTGTGATCTGGTGCCGGTGGTATAACACCGTTCTACGGGACGACTCGGGCCGCATCAGGAGTGTGCTGTCGCTGGTTTCGGATATTACAGAGCATGAAGCGGCGCAGGCGAACGCGATCGAATGGAGTAACCGTTACGAAGCCGCGGCAATCGCGAGCCGTCAGTTGCTATATGAACTGGTTCCCGATACCGGCGAGATTCTGTGGGGGGCTGACACAGTCCCTGTCTTCGGCGTTCCCACAGAGCGGCTGAGCTCGTTGCACGAGTGGACCTCGCTCATCCACCCCGATGATCGTTCCGGTTACGATGCGGCCAAGAGGCACGTTGAGGAGCGACGAGGCACGTTTCAGGTCGAGTACCGGGTCCGGCGCGGCGATGGTACGTATATTTACATTGCCGACAATGCTCATTTTTACTCGGACGCCCAGGGCAACGTCCGTAGAATGGTCGGCTTTGTCTCGGACATAAGCGGCGCAGCCGCGGCCCGAGAGGAGCTAAGGAAGCGGGCTAAAGATCTCGCTCGCTCCAATGCGGACCTTGAGCGTTTCGCCGCGGTTGCTAGCCATGATCTGCGTGAGCCGCTGCGCATGGTCACGAGCTTCACGCGAATGCTCGCCGATCGTTACAGGGGGAAGTTGGACAGCGACGCCGACGAGATGATCGGCTTCGCCATCGACGGCGCGGAACGGATGCAGAAGATGATCGAAGATTTATTAACATACGCGCGGGTTGGGGCGCCAGTGACCGGTGTTCAGGAGATCGATGCGAGTGGCTCGGCAACACTCGCGGTTGAGAACTTGAGGCTCGCGGCAGAAGAAGCGGGTGCCACGGTGCTGATTAAACCGCTCCCCCGGGTGCTGGCCGAGCCGACACGACTTACACTGCTTTTCCAGAACATAATTTCAAACGCGATCAAGTTTCGCGACCCGCGCAATCCTCCTCGCATTGTGGTGAGCGCGAACCGCTGCGGAGCGCGCTGGAGGTTTGATATCACCGATAATGGCATCGGGATCGATGAACAACACAATCAGCGAATATTCGATATGTTCCAGCGGCTCAATCCCAGGGCGCAGTATCCGGGCAACGGAATTGGCCTATCTATCTGTCGGCGCATCGTAAACGATCTTGGCGGCGAGTTGACGGTCCTATCGAGTTTGGGGAAAGGCAGTACCTTTTCCTTCACCGTCGCTGCCGCAACCTAAGTTATCGTTTTTGCAAGCCCCTACCTGCGGAGCGCACGCGCCTCGCGCATGCACTCCCTACCCTCGGTGGTGATGTTCTTCACTTTTCTCGCGCAGACCGTATCGACCCCCCCGCCAAACTCCGCGCGCGGGGGTTTGTGGGCTCTCTTCTTACAATCGTTTGATGTCTTCACGGTGTTGCTTTTGATCGGTTCGGTGGTAGGAATCGCGCTCATTTTCATCTGCTTGTTTGAGATTCGGGAGAAGGCCATCGTGCCGCGTGACACGGCGAATCGGCTTAAAGACCTGATTCGGGCGGGGCGATGGGAGGATGCCCGTGAGGCGGTGACAGACGAACGTAACGTTCTATCCGGCCTGGTGGCGGCGGCGCTGGATGCGCGGACCCGAGCCGGCGGAGCGCAGGCGGTTCGAGAGGCGGCGGAGTTAGCCGCGAGCGAGCTCTCAGCGCGGTGGTTTGCGCGGATTGACCTTCTTAACATAATCGGAAATCTGGGACCGCTGGTGGGTTTGGCGGGAACGGTGTGGGGAATGATTTTGGCGTTTACATCCTTGGGGGCGGCGGGCGGACAGGCTGGCCCCGCCGATCTTTCGCTGGGAATAAGCAAAGCACTCTTTCATACCCTGCTCGGCCTTGTGCTGGCCATTCCCTGCCTTTTGGCGTACGGGCTTTTTCGTGCAAGGGTTGATCGGCTTTGCACTCGCGCGATGGTAGTCGGAAGCGAGCTGACGGAGGATATCGCGCGGTCAACAAAACAACCTTGAGAACGCGAAGACTCCAACTTGCTTCGGGGCGCAGTGCCGCCAAGCTGAACGTTACGCCGCTCATCGACGTAATCATGGTCCTCATTGTGTTCTATCTGATCGTCGGTCGCTTGGCGAGCCAGACGCAGGACGAGCGGGGCGGAAAGGTGACACTCCCGACCACGGCGGTGGGCACAATCCCGCAGGGCGATGAACGGCCACTTATAATTACGGTGCGGCTTGCTGCCCAGGGTGAGGGAACGCAGCCGGGAGCAACCGGCGAGATTGAGAACGCCCCGCGCGTCGTCGTAATTTTATTAGATGGCGAGCGGGTGAAAGATGTAGAATCGCTGTCGGCGCTGCTCAAGGCGCTAAATGCGGCGGAGCGGCGGGTGCATCTCCGGGCCGATAGGGCGATTCCATATTTGGCGGTTGCACCGGCCATCGAGGCTTGCCGCGCGGCGGGGGTAGCATCGCTGCGCCTGGTTTCGCAGCAGGCCACGGGGAACGAGCCATGAGAGCCAAACATGCAAGGGGGCAGTCGCCTCGGACGGCTCGCGCTGTTTATGAGTCGGGCGCGGGGCCGAACATGACCCCCATGGTCGACGTGGTGATGGTAATATTAATATTCTTTATGGCCTCGGCCGCGATCCTGGGCCCCGAATGGTTCGTGAAGAGCTCGTTACCGGTGCGCGCCATCGCGAGCGAGCCCCTCACCGACGCTCTACCCCCCGTTCAGCTTAAGATCAGCCTTGACGGCGATAGGATCGTCCTAAAGTATCAAGACGCGGCGAAGGGCGGTCCGGTGTCCGAACCTATCACGCCCGACCGAGCACAGCTCGCGGCAGCGTTACGCACGCTGCGTGAGCGAGCTCGCAGTGAAGGTCGGGATATTATTACACTTATCATTCCATCGGCAGATACTGCCTACGAGCGGGTCGTAAGCGCACACGAGGCGGCGGTGCAGGCTGGCCTTGAGCCTGTTGGAATTGCACCCGCTGATCTTGATGTTAGAGACGAAGATGTTAAAAGTCTCGATGGCAGCGAAGTAACGGGCGGCACTTCAGCTGCTAGCGGGGATGGCCCGCAGGCAAGCCCCGATCCCGCGCCCTGATAGCCTCAAACTTCGCGGAGGTCACAAGCTCCGTCGAGGCTGTAACCGCAAGCTCCGCAGAGGCGATCGCCGCGTACGGGCTGCGGGGTTGGCACGCTCTTTTCCATCACGCTTTGAATGGCACGCCGGATCGATTCAGTGCCCGATGGTGAGACGGGGCGGTTGTGTTAACTTAGTGGTGGCTACCGCGGGTGCCCGCGTAAACCTCGTCGATAGCCTTGACGATGGATTCAGGAGTGAGGCACTCTTCAAGCGATTCATCGACGAGCGCCACCGGAGCTGTTCCGCACGATCCGAGGCATTCAAGTTCAATTAAGGTAAACATCCCATCATCGGAAGTTTCGCCCACATCAATCTTCAGCCGATCTTTGACCGCCTGCGTAATCTTCTCATGGCCGCAGAACTCGCACGCGATGCTCCGGCAGATGCTTATAAGGTGTCTGCCCTTGGGCACCAGCCAGTACTCTTCGTAAAAACTTGCCGTATCAATTACGTCGGCGGGTTTGAGTTTGAGGAACGCGGCCACTTCCATCATCGCCTGGGGCGGAATCCAGCCGTAAGCGTGCTGAATCTCATGAAGCGTCGGTAGCAACGCAGCGTGCAGCGTCTCATAACGCGGGAGGATCGTTCCGGACAGCCGCTCCTTCATCGCGGCGGTCAAGTAAGGCTCATCGCGTTGCTCAATCTTAGTTGTTGCAGACTGCTTAGTAATCCACGCCATGAGCGATGGTAGCGCGAACGAGTCGAGGTTTTGAGCAAGGCGGGGCTTACGTGGTGTCCGCCGGGGTCGCCCTTCCGACCAAACACCCAACCGCACAGCCCGGAAAGTGCAACCTCGTTGCGGCCATCGTGGAATCCCCGAGGTAGGTTATTCAATTGCGAGCAGCTGACGGATGGTCCGCCGATAGTGACTAAACCAATGTCAACCCCTCTACCTCATAACGTCGCCGACCATCGCGGGTTCAGGCCGTCCGAAGATCTCATCGCGGATGCGCTCGTCGTGGTCTTTACTTATGGTGTTTCGTTGCGGACGTGGTCCGACACCGGCGGGATAGCGCGTGAGCTCGCCCTTTACGAGGCGTTGGCCAGCTCATACTCGGTAATTGTGTTATGCACCTATGGTGGACCGGGTGATGCCGAGCTTCTCGCCTCGGCACTGCCCGCATCGTTACATTCAAAGTTTCGTCTAGTGTGTAATGATCAGCGGGTGGAGACTTCGCGGTATGCAGCGCAGCTTCCCGCGCTCGTGCGGAAAGCCGTGGGCGACGGCGATGCAAAGCGCGTCATCGTGAAGACCAACCAGATGGCCGGGGGCCATATCGCCTCGCACATCGCACAGAACTTACGTTCGTGGGGCATTACCACGGCTCTGGTGGCGCGCGGGGGATACTTATGGTCGCGCATGACCGCCTACGAACACGGCCCGCAATCGCGCCAAGCCCGCGAGGCGGGCGCGATCGAGGCGGAGCTGTGTGCCACGGCGGATATCGTGGTGGGCACCACTCGCGAGATGCTGGACGATCTGGCGTGGCGGTACCACCTCGCAAACGACCGTCTTCGTCTGATCCCAAACTACATTCTTGTGCCGGAGAATACACTCCCCGACGAAAGCTCGCGCGTACCGGGATTGCTGCTCTATGCGGGGCAGTTGGTTAAACGTAAGCGGGTGGATATCCTCATCGATGCCGTGGCCGCGCTGGACCCCGAGGTCCGCAAAGATGTAAGTCTTGAGATCATTGGCGATGGGCCTGAACTTGAGTCGCTCGGTGCGCAGGCGGCGACGTGCGGCGCACCGGTCCTGTTCCGATCTCGCTTGCCTCACGCGGCCTTAATGGAACGCATGAGCCAGTGTTCGCTCTATCTGCAAGCATCAGAGATGGAGGGTCACCCTAAAACCGTGCTGGAGGCTATGGCCGCCGGCGCCCCGGTGGTGGTCGCCGCGACGCCCGGGCTCGCCCAGGTTGTTACGCACGGGATCACCGGACTGCGAGTGGGCGGCGATGTCGAGTCGTTCTCGCGGGCTATCCACGAACTACTCGCCGATCCATCTTGGCGGGAGATACTTTCAACCGGCGCCGCGCGCACGATGCGGGCCACGCTGAGTTTGGCGGTAACGGTGCCCAAGGAGCAGGAGAGCCACCGCGCCGCATTGGCGAGGGCGGCGACATCAACCAAGCTCCGAATGAGCGTCTAAAGCGCCATGCAGCGAAAGACTTAATTAACAGTCCGTATTACGACAACCAAGCTCGCCGTTGCTAAGGCCACCCAAAGAATGAACGCCTGAACCAAAGCTCTCCAGCCGACGGACCTGAGCGTTGACAGCGAGAGCCCGGAACCGATGAGAAAGAGCGCACATGCAAAACCAGCCTTCGCGATTTGGTTAACTATTGCTTCATAATCTCCCAGCACCGGCAACGCGGTGCGGACAAGACTCGCGACGAGAAACAAAATAATAAAAAATGGCACCAGACCCATGACGCGGAGCGGCAGGGACTTACGGTCTCCGCCGGACGTCTGAATGCTCGCTTTGCCTGTTTCTCTTCGCTCTCTGGCGATAATCCACGCGGCGAAGAGTGTACACGGCAGAATCCAGATGACTCTTGATAGCTTCACAAGGTTCGCGGTGTCGAGCGCCTCGGTTGCCCCGACGCGGTAAGCCGCACCTGCACCCACCACGGATGACATGTCGTGAATCGCTACGCCAGCCCAAGTTCCAAACTGCGTGTCGCTTAAACCTAGCGCGTGGCCGATAGGGGGAAAGCAATAGAGCGCAGCCGCGTTCAGTAAGAAGATTGCGCCCGTTGCCACGCTCACTGAAGATGAGGAAGCACCGATGGCCGCGCTGACCGCGCCGATCGCCGATCCGCCGCAGATGGCGGTCCCTGATGAGATCAGCAAAGTAAGCTCGGTACTCGTCTTAAGGAATCGCTGAAGCGCGAAACCCAGTGCGAACGCCGCGAGTATCGTTCCTGCGGCAAACAAAAGCCCACTTCCGGCGTGCCGCATCAGTTCTCCTAGCTCGATGCGCAAACCCAGCAGAACGATGCAAACTTGAATAATAAGCCGAGAGAGTTTCTTGCTCTCACTTGGGAACGCGCTTAACCCGGCCAGTGCGAAGAGCATCCCCGCCGCCAAGGCCAGCGGCGGGCCGACCCAAGGCAGCATGCAAGCGACCGCCGCGGCGACAAAGAGCAGTTGTTTTGGTTCAAATCGAGCGATACGCGGCGAGTGTATCCCGCGCGGGCAGGCACGCTGCCGGTATCGAGCATGCACGCCAAGGCGCGGTTAAAAAAACGAAGACGCCCACCCGTGGTTGAGGGTGCGGAAGCGCTCGAAAGCGGGGTTTGCCGATCCGGAGTCACGTGTGCTGACGAGAGTCTGTTATCAGCATTCCAAATCACTTATCCGGCGATGTCTGCTGCTTATATCGCGCGCGGTACTTCTCGGCAAGCTTCGTCTGCTTGTTGCTCAGGTCCAGCAAGCGGCCATCGATGTATGCAGACTCTACTTTCGTGGTTACTTCCAGCACATCGCCATCGGTCAGAAGCAGGGTTGCGGCTTTGCCCACCTCCAGCGATCCCAGTGATTTGTCAACACCCGCAAACTTCGCCGGTTGAAGGGTGATGCTGTAGAGCGCCGCTTCGGGCGAAAGGCCATAGGCGACCGCCGTAGCGGCGTGGTATGGAAGATTACGTTCGTGGGCGGTATCGTCGCTGTGAGCGATGGCGAAGGGAATGCCCGCCTGCTGAAGACGCAGGGGCAGCGTAAAGCAATCATCGTAAGCAAGATCGTCGCGGACTGGCAAATTATGTGTGCCCAAGACAATGACGCCGATGTGCAACTCGTTCAGCACTGCCGCGCAGAGTGGGGCCTCACGTCCGCCGATGACCACTACTCGCTGTCCAAACCGCTTGGCTAGATCCGCCACCGCGTGCAGTTGATCAACGGTATTGGCATGAATGAAGAGCGTCGACGAGCCGTTAGCTGCCTCCGTGCCGGACACAGCCTCGCTGTCAATAACGCTCTGATTGCCGCTGAACAGACCTCTCATCGCTTCGTATCGTAAGTCTAACGCGATAGTGGGATCGGCGGATTTTGAGACGGCGTAACTGCGGGCGGCTTCCATCACCGTCTCGACAACGCGAAGATCTCGCGTGATGTTCTTTCGTTGGTCTTCTTCGCTATCGGTGATCCACCAAGCTGTGAAGGTTCGCATGTTGGGCCAGCGGAGCACCTGACCGACGCTCCGGCGAATCGTCATTTCGGTCGTGGTCCAGCCGTCCAGCCGTATCACCGAAGGCTGCCCGGGGAACATCCCGCCATCAGGGAACGTAACCGTTGTAAGTATCCCGTTACTGCGGGTAACAGGGATAAGCGTTGAATCTGGATTAACCGCGGTCGCGGCGACTACCTCGGGAGTGACACTACCCGCTTCGTCGATATCAATTGATTGTGGTACGGCCTGAATTTCCGTGAGCCCAACCTGGGTGTACGCGCTGATCAAGCCGGGGTAGACGCGGCGTTTACCTTCGCCGTCGATAACCTGAGCACCTTGCGGTGCGGGGGTAGGCTGGCCAGCGCCCAAGGCTGTGATCAGCCCCTGATCAAATGTAATATAACCTCGCTCGATGACAGGCCCGCTGACGGGGTAGATTGCCACGTTGATGAGCGAGATGGGCGTCGTCTGTGGAGGGGCCTTGTGGGTCAGGTCCTGCCCCCCGGCCATCGCGGAGAGGGCGGAAACCAGCAGGCTGGATAGCAACCCAAGGCCGCGGGCGCGGCGGTCGGTCGGCCGCCCCTGGGCCATCCGCTGGGGTCGGGTTTTATTGAACTGAAGACTTAACATAGTGTTCTCTCAGAATATTAAACGGTCGGGAAGTTTCTATCGCGCGTGAAGACATTTTGATCCGTCAAATCAACTAGTCGTGCATCAAGTGAACAACTCCGCAACCGCAATCGCCCTGCTGCTGCGGCATCACACCAGAGTTGTGCATCTGGATGAATAATCGTTTGATTTCTGCCCGCTGGGCCTCTTCGATGCTGGTCGCTCGCGTGTCGGAGGCAGCGTCGACTGGGGGCTTGGCGTCCTTGGCGGGGCTTGAGAGCTGGCCGCCGTCACCGCTAGACTTACTCTTATCTTTACGTTTCTTTTCGCTCAGCAACTTCTGCAATAGTCGCAGGCGCTGGGCGGTTGTCTCCTCCCGCAGTAAACGGTCATTTTCAATCGAGAAGAGCAGGCGACCGTCAACATATGTAGCCTCGCACCGGCTCAGCGAAGAGAGGGGCGGCCCTGACCAGATAGCGATATCAGCATCTTTACCCGCTTCGATGCTGCCGACACGAGAATCGATCTTAAGCTGCTTGGCGGGAAAGAGTGTTACAAACTTGAGTGCATCGATGGGGTCGGTGCCGGAGTATTTTACGGCCTTGGCTGCTTCGACATTGAGCCTTCGTGCCAACTCGTTGCTATCTGAGTTTAGACTTACAACGACTCCCTGCTCGTGCATGATAGAGAAGGCCTGCGGAATCGCATCCTGAACTTCAACCTTGTACGCCCACCAGTCCGAAAAGCCTGAGGCACCACCCGAGTAGTCACGAACATAATCGGCAACTTTGTAACCTTCGAGCGCGTGCTGATATGTCCCGATCTTAAAGCCAAACTCACGGGCCACCAGAGCGAGCATCACCATCTCATCCTGCCGGTAACTGTGAGCGTGTACCAGCCGCTCGCCTCGCAAAACCTCCGATAAGGCTTCGAGTTCCAGATCGCGCCGGGTTCGGTTGTCAAGGTTCCTCGCAGCGTTGTATTCCTGCGCAGCGGTGAAACGGTCGCGGATCTGCATCTCCACTCCCATGCGGGTCGCGGGGTAGCGGCCCGCCTCTCCCTCGCCGCGTCCGTTGGCCCTTCTGGGGTTTTCACCCAGCGCGAACTTAATTCCAGGGGCGGCACCTTCAAAGTGCATGTCGTCGGGTGAAGGTGTGCCCCAGCGGATTTTGTTAGTCTGGCTTTGACCGCCAATGGAGTTGGCGGAACCGTGCAAGCTAAGTACCGCCGTCACTCCTCCTGCCAACTGTTGATACCACGATACCGAGTCAGGATTGGTAACGTCCGCAATTCTGCATTCCGCGGTCACCGCCTGTCCCCCCTCATTCACGCCGCCGCTGATGCCAGTGTGAGAATGACAGTCGACAATGCCGGGGGTAATATGCTTACCTTTGGCATCAATGTAAACACTGCGTTCGCCCTGCGGCACCGAGACCGAGGGATCGCCGCTACCGACCATCGCGATCTTGTTACCGCGTAAGTAAACGTAGCCGCGTTCAATGGTGTTCACTTTCCCCAGCGCATCGCACGTCCAGATCGTCGCGTTCGAAATTATAGTGTGAGCGGCCGGTTCAGGATAAGCGGTCAATCCATACGCGCCGAACGGCACGCCAATTTTCTCAGGGATATCTTTACTGATCGGCTCCTCATCATCGCTGGTTTCGCTGTTGGCCGCACCGTCGGGAGGAAGTCTTGAAGCCTTATATTCGTGAACGCTCCCGTCGGGGAGGGTACCTTGGCCCACGAGCACATCCGCCTGGGGGCCCGCAGGGCTAAACTCAGGAATTACGCGATCGCTACTTTTGCCCTTGCCACCGAGCTTGGCAAGATCGTGCGTAAATCTAAGCGAGAATTGCCCGGGAGCTGTGACTTGTGGAACCGCCGCGGCGGCCGGGACGGGCTTCCCATCCGCGTCGGGTGGTGCCGCGGCTTCCTCAGGCACCGTGTCCTGATTTTCGTTCTTTAGTTCCTCGGCGTCAGCCTCATTGTTATTCGGTACTACCTCGTCGGATTTCGCCGGATCCTTGTCACCCTGATTCTCGCCGCGCGCTGCGGCTGCTGCGGATTTTGATTTGCCACGAGCAGTGGACAAACCCAGCCGAAACCGAACATCGTTGGCCTCAATTACGATTGGCTTATCTTCACCTTTGGTAAAGGTGAGGGTCACGGCCTTGGGGGCTACCTTCATCGTGAGGACCGCAGCGTCTTCGGCTGGAGCTTTACCATCCAACTCGGTCACGCGCCAAGAACCGATGAAAGGGTTAGGCTCGCGACGCTGCGCTGTCCAAGGGGTCTCCTTCGCGGTAGCATCGCGCCACACGCCCTTAAGCTGTCCGCCACGCTTTTCCCCCGGCATGTTGCTGCTTGTCCGCGCCCGAACCGAATCGGCCGCGCCACCGCCGCGATCAATATCGAAAGTAAGTGTTGATCCTGAATGGATAAAGTTTTTTACCGCGGCGGCTGGTTGACCAGCGAGCCCGATCATGCTGTGTTCTGCATCGTCGGTAATAATCAGCGACCCCATGAACTCCTTGGATTCATCAAGGAAAATGGGCCAAACGCCCGCCAAGCTCGCCGGCCGCTTGGTCGCAATCCAATCGTAACGTTTGCCTGTTCCGCTGACGCCGATACCGATCATGCGCGAGGGGGCTGCTACACCGTCCAACTTGGTTGATGGCTCGCCCGCAGTCTGTACAACCGCCGCCATCGTGCAGATCCCCTCCTCACCGTCGAGCGCATCGTGATCGAATGTAAATGTAAGTCTACCCTCCTCGGCCACTACCTGGGTCGCCTTCACACGTTTGTCGTCGCGTATCACTGTGACACCGTTGTCACGATCAATCTCTAGCCGACGCACCACGGGGCGCTTGTCGGCGGGAATGGTTACATCCCAGATTCCTTCGCACACCACCGGCGCGGCGATAACTTCCTGCCACTTGCCCTCGATCCAGACTCCGCGCACCTTGGAGAGCTTGCCCTCTGACGTTTTGCCGAACAGGGGGCCATCAAGCACTGTTAAGTTCGCGGCTTTGCCCGCTTCGATCGTTCCGAGTCGTTCCGTCGCTCCCAGCCACGCTGCCGGAGTGGTGGTGAGCGAGGCGAGCGCGGCGTCGGCCGAAAGGCCATGCCGCACCGCTGATCGCAGGTTCTTTGCAAAGTCGCCGCGGTCCTTCAGTTTGCTTGTGGTGAGCGCAAACCGCACGCCCGCATCGTGCAACCGGCGCGGGTTGGTGGGGGCCTGCTCCCAGGCCATCATTTCACGCAAATCGGTAGCCTCCTGCTTGGCAACCGACGAAACATCGGGTGCCTTGGCAAAGTTAAGCGGGAGCACGAGTTGCACACTTTGCGGGGGGTCGAGGTTATCTTGTTTTGTATCTTTGGTCACCGGGGAATCGGGCTTTGACGTACTGGTGGGCTCGGCCCTCACACCAGATAGCCGTCGGTACTCAAGGCCGCTCCCCAGCAGCATGTATGTCAAGCCAAACTCGTCGGCAACTTTCCGCGCCCGATACACATCAAGTTCACTCTCGGTATTAAGCAAGTAAACTTGGGTGGCGCTTCGCACGTTCTCCGCCGATGCTGAAGCCTTCGCCTGAGGAGCAACATAATCGAGCGCGGCGACTCCCAGGACGCCGGTTCCGCGTTCCCGCTCTTGGCTCCACCACTGCCCGTCTAGAAAAGTCTGGCGGATGAGCGCGATCGCACCCATCTGCGAATCCGGGTATGAGCCCCACATGGCCGCGTTTCCCCGCCCGCCGGTGGATGTCTCCATCGCAATGAACTGATAAACATTGTCGCGGTACACCGCTGGCTTTGCGACGCTGGGATCATCAGACGGCTTCGCGAGCGATACGAGCGCAGCCCGCCCACGAAACACGCCTCCCTTTGGAGCAATCGCTGCGGCGGCAAACCCCAACTTACGCAGCGCGGTCGCGGTCGCTTCGTCTATGCCCCCCCCGTCGAGTGCGCTCCGCTGCGGAGTTACTTTCGTGTTCCAATGCAGCTGGCTCTTATCCCCGCGTGGGGCGGGAGCTTCAACTTCCACGCACGCATCAATGAATCCCGCATACACGTGCAGACCGGTGCCATCAATTACGCGCGGTCCGATAGGGACGCGGGAAGCCTTGTATCGGGGCTTGGCAGCCTCGCCCTCACCCGCTGGCGCATCACCAGCCGCAACGGCCTCGCCCGGCAGCACAGCGATAATGATTCCATCGCGAACTAAGATCGTCGCCGCTTGCATCGCCTCAGCACCCGGCTTAACATAGACGGTACAGTTACGCAGCGCGACCCAACTTACATCCAGCCGCCTCATTCCGTTGGCCGGCGGGAGCAGCGCAACGTCCGGCGAATGAACCTGCGACGCGGCTGTTGGTATGGCTGGGACTGTTGGTACCGGCACTGGTTGGCCCGCCGCCGTGCCAAACATCGCGGCAAGAAGTGCGGGCATTGCCCTGAATATTCTCGCGGCGGACGCGGGCCGATTCACTGCCCCGTCAGACCTACCACCGTTGCGTTGCTTCATAGCCAAGGATACCCGCGTTGCCAGCGTCGCGCACGCGGCAAAATATTCAATCGCTACCGGGCTGCAACGTAACTATTTGACTTCGCCGCGAAGTTTCCTCGCCTTTTTGAGTACGCTGAGCGAATCCGGAAACTCACCGATTCGGGCGCGCAAGCCGAGGGCTAAGGCGGGAAGGCGGTGGTCTGGTCCGCTCACTCCGGCAACTTTGCCAGTTCCGCCGCCGCGGCCCGTGTGAGCCGCTCGACCGCTACCGGGCCGAAGTCAAAGGCAAGGCCCGCAGCTTCAAAGAGTGCGGGCAAAGGCTTTGATCCCCCCAGTGATAAGCCTTTGGTATATAACTCGATAGCGCGCTCTTCGCCCTGGGTCAGGGAGATCAGCCAGAGTTGCAAAGCGCCAAGGCGGGCAATCCCATACTCGATGTAATAAAACGGCATTCCGAAGAGATGTAACTGCCGCTGCCACAAGTTCTCCCGCGCGTCTTCTAGCCCTTCCCACGAGCATGAACTTCCAAACCGCCGGTCCAGGTCTATCCACGCGGCTCTGCGCTCGGCGGCACTGTGGCCCGGGTGGGCATACACCCAGTGCTGGAAGGCATCAATCTGGGCAATCCACGGCAGCAACATTACACTCTGCTTGATATTCTGTCGGCACGCCCGCCGATACTCCTCTTCGTTGTTGTAGAAGGTACCTTTCCAGTGAGGCATGCTGAGCAACTCCATCGCCATGCTCGCAACTTCACAGAACTCGATAGGTGCTGAACGATACTCAACGATCGGTTCGGCCTCGGCGAGCATCGAGTGAAACGCGTGGCCCGCTTCGTGCACCATCGTCTCAACATCTCGCTGCAACCCCGCCGCGTTCATGAATATAAACGGCTTGCGCGACCGGTCGCGCATGTACTGGTAGCCGCCCGGAGCCTTTCCCTTGCGGCTGTCCAAATCCAGACACGCGCCCCCCGCAGACCCGCGCTGCTCACTCCCATCACCAAGTTTAGTAAACATCTGGGCGAGCGCGGGCGAGAGCCGCCCGAATGAGGCGACCGCCTTTGTCATAAGGTCGCGGCCCCCTTCAAACGGGCGCAGTGGCCCGCGGCCCTTTACGTCCACGCTCAAATCCCACGGACGCAGCACGTCAACGCCCAATGCTGCCTTACGTTCCTGCTCCAAGGCCCGCACCAGCGGCACCACGTGCGCTTCGCACGCGTCGTGAAACTGGGCGCACTCCGCCGGACCGTAATCAAACCGATGTTTGGATTTATAGGCAAAGGGAATGAAACTACTCATATCCGCGTTGGCCGCCACCTGCGTACGCAACGCAACCATCTCGTCATAAATCGAATCGATGGCCGCGGCATCTTGAAGGCGTCGGTCCACGACCGCCTTCCACGCCGCTTCGCGCGTCGCGCGGTCTGTAAGCTCCTGGTAACGTGCCATCTGTGGCAGCGGCTTCTCTGAGCCGTCAAAGTTTACTGTCATCGCACCGCACAGCTCTTCGTAGCGCTGTCCTAAAACAGCCAACTCAGTCTCGAGCGGAACATTCTCTTGGCGGAAGAGCTCAATATCCGCTCGCGCACTGCGCAGCAACACCCCGTACCGCGCCTCATCAAGCGGGTTTCGTGATGCGTGGGCTACCAACGCCTTGTCCAGCTCGAAGTACGCCGGGGCGAGCTTGGGCGCAACGTGCTCGACATACGCGAGATACGCATCGCGGGCCGCGACATCCTCGGTGTTGCACGTCATCGTAATGTAAAGATTAGCACGCGACTCTCCGATCGCGGCGAAGAGCTCACTCCGATCCAAAATCCACTCTTCGAGCTCAACCCCGCTCGCCACAACGCGGCTTAGCAACGCATCAAGGTACGGTTTGATCTGCTCAAACCCGGTGGCATCAAAGTTGGGCGGAACAATCCTCGTCGCAATCAGCATCCACGATTCTAGGTCTCAGCCTACACGAAACTCCTGCGCATACTGATGGTTCACCAGCCACCGCAACACGATAACCACGGTAACCGCAACAACAAGCTCGTTTGGGTCCGTTCCGCAGGCAAACTACCAGAGTACCCCCAGGTTTGTGCCCACTCACTTGCGCACGTATGATGTCGCTGCCAATGAAGCGATTGCCAGCGTCCGAACGAAGGGAACAGTTACTCGATTGCGCCCTTGAGCTCTTTGCGCGACACGGGTATGCTCGCGCCACCACCGCTCAACTCGCTAAAAGCGCGGGAGTTACCGAGCCGATCATCTACCGCCACTTTGAGAGCAAACGCGATCTCTTCATCGCGCTCATTCAGCGCACCGCCCGGCGCACGCAAGAGCACTGGGAACGCCGCCTTGAAGGCGTTACCGATGCCCCCGAACGGCTGCGCCGCATCCTAAGTGACAACCCGATGACTCACGAAGGCGCGCGAGAATACCGTGTGCTGATGCAGGCCATCACCGAAGTTGAAGATGACGACGTGCAGCAGGCTACCGCCAAACATTTTCTTGACCTGCACCGGTTCCTCGCCAATGAACTCACCGCGGCTCAGAATAATCGTAAGTTAACTAAGCTTTTCGGCGCGGATCTGCTCGCGTGGATTATGATTGATATTGGCTTGGGATATGGAATCCTCGAAGCCCTCAAAGTTCCCAAGCAGGGCGAGGATAAAGACGGCACGAGCGTGCGCGACCTCCTGGAGAGACTCTTGGTTCGTCGCCTTGGTAAACGCGGCCGATAACTCCGAATGTTTGATCGTTATTGGCGTCGTGCGACCCAAGCAAGTAGTAATGCACCTGCAGTGGTCTGGTTACACTTCCGTGTACCTATACTTTTCCCGCTCTCAGCCTTCTCGATATGCGCGCTTTAGTCGTAACAAAGGCCGATAGAAAAGACCACATGAAAACGCAGACTGCTATCCTTGCACTTACTACTTTGTCGGCAATAGCTGCCGCGTATCCGCCCGGCTGGTCGCTCCACACATTCCCCTCCGCGGCGAATGAAAGTAAACTGGGCGAGACATTTCTTGCGCCCAGCACTGCATCGGTGATTGCTGATCCGGCGCTCTTCTTGGGCGTGAACAACGCCGCCGCCACCCGCGACTTCCGCGAAGTTCGCTTCGCTCAATCGGGCGACATCCCCACTTCCGCACAGTTCTTGGACCCCCAAGATTCCCGCAGCTTCCGCCGCGGCGAGGCATATCCGGGATTTTTGGTGGCCATGGAATACGGTGACTTTGACGGGGATGGTCTTAGGGATGATGTTCAACTCCGGGTGTGGAACTACGGGCGAGATGCCGACGGCAATGTCGCTAGCGCACCCCAGACTGTTACCCGACTTGTTCTACCCGACGTCGCGGATGCGACCGACTTCGCGCTCATTCCGGCTGCAGGAAGCAACTGGACAGGAGTCATAACTTCCCTCGCCGCAGCACCTGCCAACCCCCGCACTTGCCCCGTCTCCGCCCAGCGTTTCGCCATCGGTCCCACCGGCATCAGTCGTGTCGGTACCCCTGTGGTGCTCGCATCCGTAGACATAACTCAGACTACCACCTCGGCGGTCTCGACTCGGTTACGTCGCCAGCCCGATACCTCAGTCTCAGTCGTCTGCTCGGTGACGCACTTGCGATCACTCGGAGCATCGGCCGCCTGCGGCCCCGTGGGGACGCAAGTATGCATCTCTAATACGATCGCTACCGGCCGGATCGGCGGAGGTCAGCTTACCCCGGTCGCCCGTGAAACGCGTACAGATTCCACTCTCATCGTCGACAACGACCAACGGACCCCGCTCGCCACGGCACTTACGTTGGATGACGCCGGTTGCCGCGTTTACTTTGTTATTCGCGGCAAACGAATCGACCGCACTACCGGCATTGAGGGCTTCCAGAGGCGTATCGAGATCCTCGGGAACAACATCACCGCAATCCACACCGGTGTACGCGGCAACATGGAGGGAGCAAAGAGCAATCCTCTCTACCAATCGGGCGGGCCAAGGGGCGAAAATCCCCTCCACCAAAGCCGCGCAGGTGGCTTACGTGTACACGTCTTGGGCGTGCCCGGGCTTCTGGCCGAAACGGGTGAAGAGATGCTCGGGCTATTTAACTTCCCCCTGGATGTTAATATACCACCGACCGCAGATACCACTACCTTTCGCTTCTCTGATTGCTGCGTGGCCGATTGCATTGCAACCGCCGCGATTGCATCCAGAGGCGATAATGGCGAGGCCGGAGACCGCCTGCTCGCGATAGGGGCTCCGATGTACGGCCGCGGCGGCGCAGTCAACGTCGGCGCGGTCCTCCTCCCCGACGATCTCTTCGGTGCCCCGATCTGCCCCTCTGACTTTGACCAAAGTGGCGGGGTTGATGGCGAAGATGTCCAGGCCTTCTTCGTCGCGTGGAGCGCGGCCGATCAAAGCGCCGATTTCGATGCAAATGGCGGTGTGGATGGTGCCGACGTCGAGGCCTTCTTCGTGAGCTGGTCGGCCGGGTGTTAATCTGACACCCCTCCGTCGCACTCTTAGCCCCAGCCCAACGTCTGATAAGTATAAGCCACGGTTATGCCATTGCAGCCCAGACCGCTAAGAACTGTGGCTGGCACATCCGCGAACCAGTACATTCCCCTGCCCGCAAGTACGGCTCCACCGCACCTCGCGCGCAGGGCCGTCTACAATTTTGCACTATGCAGTGGCGATTCTGGCGTATGTGGAGCAAGAGCGACATGGTCGAGGCCGGTGCGTTGGCTCGCCGCGTCCACTCTGAATGGTTAAGCCGCGCGATGACCTGCGCGGAGGTCTATCCGCGCATTCCCTTACGCCCGGTCGAGCAGGGCGGCTTCGAGGTACTTATGTCAAAGGCTCACGGGCCTCAGCGGGCCGAGCAGTGGTGGGGTGCCGCGTTTGATCGAATCGACCGGGTGGAGGGCAAAGAAAGCGACGATTTTCAAGGCTCGTTTCCGCCGCTCGCCCCAGACGCAGAACCATTTGGTTAACTTGGTCGTTACATACAGCCACTCAACGAGCGCCGGTTTGCTTACGTCCTCCAAATAGCTTTCAGCAGCTCCCTCTCTTCGCCCGTCCCCACCCGTGCAAGCGACGCAGCGAGCGCGGCGTTGTAGCCAGCTTCCTCCAAGGACCCATCAAGCTGATTCAGCCAATGCTTTGTGTAACCCATCGCATGCGGAGGCTTCGCGGCTAGTTCCGCGGCGAGCGTCAGAGCTCGCTCTTGGCACGCTCCCGCCGTATCAGTGCATTCATAGGCCAACCCCAACTCAAGGGCTCGCGCGCCGGTGACCAGCCCCGAGTCAAGCAGCCGCGCCCGAGCGGCACCCGCACCGATCGTTGTAACTAGCGCCGGCGCGGAGACCGCCGGAGAAATGCCCAACCGTACAACCGGATAGCCAATACGCGCCTGCGCATTTGTTATAACAAAGTCCCCCGCCGCGGCGAGCGCGCACCCGCCAGCGAGTGCCGCGCCGTGCGCACTGATTACCACGGGGCAATGAGAGGCCCTAATAGCCGCAGCCGCCCGTGCCAGTAACGTAAGCAGCTCGGCAAGAACCGCCGACGTGGGATCATCCCGGCAGGCGGAAAGATCAAAGCCCGCGCAAAACGTATCCCCAGCGCCCGTCACCACAATCGCCCTCGCCGCCGCCGCGGTACTCAGGGCGGAGATCAGCGAACGGATCATCCCCGGCGTCAGCGCATTCTTCTTCTCGGGGCGGTCAAAGCTAAAGACCGCAACGGCGCCTATTGCTTGCGTTGTAAACATAACTGCTCAATAACCAGGCGGCTAAAGGGAACGCGAAGGGCCATAGCCCGTAGGGTGCGCCTTGAACCAATTCCAGGCGGTTTCGATGATAGCGTTAAGATCTGTGTATCGCGGCGACCAAGCCAGGTCGCGCGTGATCGCCATTGGATCGTTATACAGCATCGCCGCGTCGCCAGCCCGGCGGGGGCTCTGCCGGACTGGAATAGCGTGGCCGGTGACGACTCTCGCCGCCGCGATGATCTCCCGAACACTGTAACCTCGCCCCAGACCCACATTATAAGCAACCGCCATCGAAGATTTTGCCGTTGTAAGCTGCGCCATAGCGAGCAGATGAGCCGCGACCAGATCCTCAATGTGAACATAATCACGAACGCACGTGCCATCAGGCGTGGGGTAGTCCTCGCCGTACACGTCAATGTACTCGCGTTGCCCAAGCGCTACCTGCATGATTACAGGTAGAAGGTGGCTCTCGGGCGTGTGGTCCTCCCCCAAAAGTCCGGTTGCGTCGCACCCGCAGACGTTAAAATACCGCAGAAATGCGAATGAAAACGGGTTTTTCGCCGCAGCCTGCGCGGCGGCAAAGTCGCGGATGATCCACTCTCCCACGAGCTTACTCCGCCCATACGGGCTTACCGGGCTCTGGGGACACGTCTCCGCGACGGGTATAAGTCCCGCAGGTGGGTTGCCATAAGTCGAACAGCTCGAAGAGAAGATAAACGAAGCTACCCCGTGACGCTTGCACGCTTCAAGCACCGTGAGCAGCCCCGTGATGTTGGCATCGAAGTAACGAAGAGGCTCATGCACAGATTCGCCAACGTAAGCAAGCGCCGCAAAGTGCATCACGGCATCGATCGCCCCAAAGTTTATGAACGCTTCCCCCACCGTCGGAGCGTGGGTGATCGTCCCCTCAACAAAGTGTAATAATGAACCCGCACGCCCAAGTCCAAGCCGTTCCAAAGCCGCGCGGTGGCCACGAAACAAATTATCAAGAACAACAACCTCATGGCCTTGGGCGAGCAGTTGTTGAACCGCATGAGAACCAATGTAGCCAGCGCCTCCGGTGACGAGAATCCGCATGAGTCACGGTAGGCAAGCGTCGCCCGCCCCGAACACGCCCGCCGGTAGGCACACGCCGATCCGCGCACGCCGACAAGCACCCACCTCCACAAGCTCTCGCTTCTCCAAATGTAAGACCGCAGAGGCGAGGGCAGAGCAAGTGCATCACCGCGCCGAGCTCCCCTTCTTCGTCTGCGTCGCCAGCGAGGGGCGAATCTCCCGCCCCGGAGCGAGCTTCGATCAGCGCTTCATAATCCTAACAGATTGCGGCGACATTACCGCTGTTTACAACCCAGGCACAGCGACCAACTAGTCCCGGCAAAACGCTTTACTTACAATCCTGCCAACGCAGCGCCCGCCCACCCGCGGGCTGTTGCTATTTGGAAAGGCTACCGATACCCCCGCCTGCCACGAGGGCATTCCAAAGTCTCGAAAGTTCCCATCCGGAAAAGTATTTGATGTCGCGGAGACACCCGCCCACCGCAATGCTTCCAGAAACGCATTAAACTCATGGGGTGAGCAGCCGTTACGCCGCCCCGCCCCTGCCTCTCGTAATCACAGCGCCACGTAATCACAGCCCCGCTCAATCACAGACTCGCCTAATCACAGACCCGCGTATTCATAGACCCGCGAAATCATAGACCCGCGAAATCACAGCCTCACGTAGTTACTGATCCGCGCAGTCAGCAAACAGCGGTGTCCGCGTGAAGCCCCGCACCGCCTCAGCGCCCCCGGCTCTCAAGCCGACGCAAAAAGACCCGCATGATACGAAGATATATTTCGTCGCCAAGGATCTTGTCCTCGATCCCCGCGTCAATGTTCGGGTTATCGTTGATCTCGATTACATACGCTTTCCCGTTGATCTCTTTGATGTCAACGCCATAAAGGCCATCGCCCACAAAGTTAGATACTTTCAGCGCGTTCTTGATCACGTCCGGCGGAACCGCGTCGATGGGCCAGGTCTCAAAGTTACCTAGCGCCTCATCGCCGGTCTTGTCGTTGTTATAAATCTGCCAGTGATCATCCGCCATGTAATATTTACACGCGAACAGTGGCTCGCGGTCCAGCACGCCGATGCGCCAGTCAAAGCCGGTGGGCATGAACGCCTGCCCGATGATCAAATCACTGGTCTTAAAAAGCTGCTCGATCTCTTTCTCATACTGCGCCATGTCCTTGGCTTTCACAACCCCCAGCGAGAAGCTGCTGTCCGGCTGCTTGAGCACCAGCGGCAGCCCCAGAATGTCCGGCCCGCTCTGCCAGTTGTCCCGATGTAATATTAACGTCGGCGGCGCGGGGATGCGGTGGTGATTCAGCAGCTCCGCGAGATACACCTTGTTCGAGCACCGCACGATCGACTCGGGGTCGTCGATCACCACCAGCCCCTCCGTAGCCGCGCGGCGCGAAAAGCGGAAAGTGTAATGATTCACACTCGTCGTGTCGCGGATAAATAACGCATCAAACTCCGGGATGCGCCCGTAATCATCCTTGCCGATGATCTCCACCGAAAATCCCATCGATTCCGCGGCCTTGGTGAACTTCTTCAAAGCCTTCTCGTCGCTGGGCTTCTTCTCCTTATTCGGTTCATTCAAAATCGCCAGCTCATACCGCGATTCCTGCTGCTTGGGCCGGCGGTGAGGCCGCAAAAAGTAGTGCGTAGCGAAGTTAAGCACATCCAGAAAGTGGTCGTTAGGAATATCACTCGCGGCGATGGTGCGGACGCTCTCCAGACACCACGTATCCCCATCATACTTAAACTGCGCCCGCAGAAACGGGGCAGGGAACTGATTAAAGATCGCCAGCGCCAGGCGTTCATACTTCTTGTCAACATTGCGCCCGAAGTAAACACTTAAGATGAAGAGCTCGCCCGTAGGCTCCCCCTTCAGCGTCTCTTCGATCTGCTCAGAGATCTCCTCCCCCGCCCCGCGTACCAAGTCCGACTGTTTCAAATCCTGGATCGTCGAGATATCTGGCAGAATCTTGTGCCCACGCGCCTGCGCGAGTAACGAAACATAATAACCCAGGTTCTGGTACCGGTAGCTCTTGCACAGGTTAAATACCTTCGCGGTCTTCAGCAGCGAGTAGGTAGGGTCAGTCAGGTATTTGCGGGCGGAGATGCAATCAACGCCCTCAACATTTAAGGGCCAGTCCTTGGGATTATCGATTACGATAAGAATGGACGACATGCGTAAACTCACTCCGCCCAGCGCGCTCAAAAACCTCGGTCAGCGTTCGGGCCGATGGTAGGTGCAGCCGCTTCTCTCTCTTCGCCAGTCCCACGCATCACGATGCAACCGCCACGACCGCAACCCTCCCGGTGCCCGGTTGCAATGGTAATTGGACGGCATTTTAAGGCGCCCAGCACAGGG
>CAYVFW010000020.1:0-29311 GCA_964450325.1 uncultured Phycisphaeraceae bacterium
CGAATCTCGATCTCTCGGGTCCGCTCTGTCACGCTCGCCAACATGATGTTCATGATGCCGATGCCCCCCACCAGCAATTAAATTCCCGCAACGCTGCCGAAAACCATGTTGAAAGTCAGGGCTGTTTTCTTTGCCGTCTCAAGCAGTTCAAATGGAACAATAAGATTAACATCCATCAGACCCGGGTGCCGCTGATCCATGAGTCGCCGCAGCCGCTGAGAATCGATAATGACGCGGTCCCGCTCCGCTACAGCAATGTAAATTTCGCCGATCTGGGTCTCATTCGCCTGGAACGACCCCGAGGATCCTCTCACCACCAGGTCGCCAAAGACCTCTCGCGCCGTCGTGATCGGAATGTGCAAATCAAAGTTTAAATCACGGCCGATAAGCGCCGCGCCCGAACCGCCCGCCAACCCGATGGGCGCCAGGACTCCGACAATAGTAATAACCCGGCTATCAATACGGATCGTCTGGCCCAGCGGGTCCTCCATCGGGAAAAACTTCGCCGCCAACTCCGCCCCCACTACCGCCACCATGGAGCGAGCCTCCATGTCGGCGTCGTTGAGGTATCGTCCTCGTGCCACCGTAAGGTTGGCTACCTTCAATAGCTCCGGCGTCGTGCCGTATGACTGGCTCGACGATCGCTTTTCGCTCCGAAGAATCTGACCGCCGATTTCTTTCAGCGGCACAATTGCTTCCGCATCTGGAAAGTTCTGTCGAATAACTTCAAGATCTTGGCGAGTAATGCCGAACCGTGTCATCATCCCCTGCCGCTGCCCGCTCTGCTGTGTCTGACTCTCAGGAGGCTTCTGGCTGCGAACAATTAAGTTACGCGCGCCCAACCGCTCAATCTGCTCCAGTGCCTGCCGCTTCGAGCCCTCCCCCAAGCTGCTCATAATAATCACCGCCGCCACGCCAAAAATAATACCCAACGCCGTAAGCACGCTGCGCAGCATTCTTAGACGCAAGTTTGAGAGCCCCAATCTGATCGTTTCGAGAAGAAATGCCATAATATGGTCGATACGTTATGCAGAAAAATCCATTAGTCCGGCTCTTCCGCCGTTGGCGTGCGAACAGTTCGACGCCACGAACGCCTGAACCCTAGGGATCGTAGACCACGCAGTCTGGGAGACCGCACAAACGCCGCACTTGATCGGGTAGATTTCTTCAACTCAACTCTTTCCTAAAAAGGCCCCCTTGTCAGAACGCGATAATCAACCAGACGATGATGCCCACAATGCGGCGTCCCCTAACCCTCACCCCGGAAGCAGTCCCTCGGAAAGTCGCCCTCTACCGCCGACGCGTCTGCCGCAACGACAGTTTGGCGTGAAGGCCCCCCAACTCTCCCCGGGGAGGGCCCGCTCACTCGACATCGATCAGATGAGTTTACCGCCTAAAACCAGCTGCACAGAACGGCCGCTGATGATAATCAAATCGGAATCCGAAACTTCGTGCGGCTGGGAGTACGAGATCGAATTTAGTACCGGAGCAGCGGGTAAGCGTACAACTTCCCATAAACTTACTCTTGGCTGGCGCGACCACGACTATTGGAGCGGGGGACGCCTGGCTCCATCCATCACGATAGAACAAGTGATCGCTATCGCCGCGAAATACCTCACGCCGGACGGGTTGCATAACTTACCAGCGACCTTTGACGCAGCTCGCCTTCGCCGCCTCTGCCCCGGCCTCGACGCCGACATCCGCGGCGGCGCGGTCGGTTGAATGTTCCGGCGGGATCTGCCCGAATGAAATTTCGCCGCACTTTTTCTTGTAATATTACGTTAATACCGCGGAGCCGCCGCAGCTACAGAGTGGTTATAACACCGACTGCCGGAAGTAACTTTAGATTAAGTTTTTTAACTCGCGACGCACGATCTTGCCGGTCGCGTTACGTGGTAACTGAGCCACAGCACGAATCTCTCGCGGCACCTTATACCCGGGCAGTCCCGTCCGGCACCACGCCATCAGGGCAACCTGATCGAGCGATGCCCCTTCCCGAAGTTCCACAAACGCGATGGGCAACTCGCCGCGTAACGCATCGGGCATGCCGATCACACCGCTGGCGGCGATACTGAGATGGGCGTTGAGCACCTCTTCAATCTCGCGAGGGAAGACATTCTCCCCACCGATGATAAGCATTTCTTTCAGCCGCCCCGTAATAAACAGGAAACCATCATCGTCAAGCCGGCCGATGTCACCGGTCCTGAAAAAGCCGTCGCGCGTAAAGGCCGCGTCAGTTTCAGACGGCAGCTTATAGTAGCCCCGTGTTACGTTGGGGCCTTTCATCTGAATCTCTCCGTCCTCATTGGGGCCCAAAACCATGCCCGTTTGGAGGTCAACGATCCGCTGAATCATGCCGGGTATCGCGGGGCCCACCGAGTATCGCTTATACTGATGCGGCTGACAAAAGTTGGTTGCGGGGGAGGTTTCGGTCAGACCATATCCCTCGTTTATCAGCAATCCAAACCGTTCGCGGACTCGATCCGCGACCGCATCGGGCAGCGGTTCTCCGCCTGATACAGCCAGGCGCAGACTCTTGAAATCATCGGGGCCGGCGTCCTTAGCGCTCAGCATCGCACCCCACATCGAAGCGATGGCGATCATAACACTCGCGCGGTGTTCTTTTATTAACTTCACCAACTTGCCGGGAACAAACTTGGCGGTGTAGACTACTTTCATGCCAACCGTAAGCGGCACCAATGTAAGCACTGTAAGGCCGAAACTGTGAAACTGGGGCAGCACTCCGACCATAACATCGTCGGCATGCATGTCGATGGCGGTCCGCACCTGCTCGATGTTGGATTGTAAGTTTCCATGGCTCAGCATCACCCCCTTGGGTCGTCCGCTGGTTCCGCTCGTGTACAGGATCACCGCCAGATCCTCGGACGAAGTAAAGGCGGGCATGATGGCCTCGGGGAAACCGGAGAAGGAAACCTCTTCCATCCGCAGTACGTGCGCGACCTTGGGAGTAAAGCCCATATACTCCAGCATCGCCGATGCAGTCACGACCGTGTCGGTCTCACAGTCTGATATAACATAATCCAGATCTTCTGCCTTAAGCAAGAAGTTAAGCGGAACCAATGTCTTGCCCAGCATCCAGCATGCCAGCGCGGCGATGGCGAACCCGCCCCCCGTAGGAAGCAGCACCCCCACTGTCGGCGTGTTGGACTTGGCCTTGATCGCGGCTGCCAGGTGCATCGCAGCGATAATCACCTCGCCGGCCCTGTACTCGCGGCGGTCATCAACCATCACCCGCCGTAACGGGTGCGAAGCGAGCCGACGAAGGATGGGCCAATGGATGCTCACCCCCTCAACGTATGCCACCATCGCCCCGGCCGCACGCCCGAATCTCGCCGCGAGCCCCACGCCGCTGGACCCCCTGCCCGGTCTCATCGTTTGGCCTAGAAGCCCAAGGGCTCTGTAAGAACAAAGTATTCCCTCCGTCCCCGCCCCCGCTATCATTCGTCCATGTTCATGGAAGAACTCGCCCATCGTAACTCGCCAGCGACCCAAAGCCCTGTAACCATGCATACCACCCAACGGCCCCTTCCCCGACGAGGCTCCGGCCTTCGCTCGGTGCGCGGCGTTGCTTATGTCGTAACTGCCACACTGGTCATCGCGTTATTGGCCGCGTGCTCAAGAGATGGCAAGTCGGCCGGAAGCTCTGATTATGTGAAGGCTTACGATTCAGGACGGTACGCTGATGCGTTCGTGGGCGCATCCGCCGCGGCGGCACGCGGTAGTGGCGTGAAGCGGGATAACGCTGCCCTGATCGCCGGGCTGAGCGCCCAAGCACTCAACCGCAACGCCGAAGCTGAAAAGTTCCTGAGGCCGCTGATCGCCAATCCCGATCCGGTGCTCAGCGGTGAGGCGGGAGCCGCAGTCGGACTCATCGCGGCGGAGCAGGGCGACCACACCCAAGCCGCGACGCTGCTTTCCGCTGCCGGACGTAAGCTGCAGGCCGATGGTGCCGCGCGTGCCTTCATGTACGCCGGGGATAGTTACAAAAGCAGTGGCAAGACCGCCGAGGCGCGGGGCATGTGGAGCCTTGCGCAGACGAAAGTCGCCACTGACTCGTCTCTTCGTGTTATGATCGGCGATCGCCTCAGTAAAGCTACGAGCTCACCGATCAAGCCCGCCACCCCAGTAGCGGCCAAGAACGCTGCGGGGAATATCTTCTGCGTTCAGGTGGGTGCGTTTTCGAGCTTTACAAACGCTCAGAAGCAACTGGGCCGATTCCGTTCTTACGGCGCACCCCGCGTGGTTGAGGTAGATCGGGGAGGCCAGACTCTTTTCACCGTCCGTGTCGGAAACTACACCGACCGTGCTGAAGCGGATCGTGTCGCCAAGAATATCGGCGCCGAGGCCAAGGTGATGCTCGCGACCGGCGAGTAATACATCCCGGCCTGCACTACGGCGACGAAGCCGCGCTGCTCCCAAGTCAACAGAATAAAGGCTTTGCCAGCGTCTTGCCTGGCAGGGGTCGATATTTACATTATGTCTTGCTGATCAGCGCAGCGGTTCGCGGGGCGGACGTTAGACTTACGCAGCCCCAGCGTTGTCCGGGGCGTAGAAGTATAATTTTTCGCTTTCCGAAGCTATGGACCACATATAATTGAACCCAGCGTGCGACGATTGCTGGCACACACACGGAACCAACTTAAAATCTCCGCCAAGGACTTTTATTTAATTACACTGACGACGGATGCCAGATCGTCTTGGCCTCGACAAAGGGTTCGATCCAGTAGACCGATTGGCACCCTTCTGTGAACCAATCGATCTGGTGGGGGTGACCCTTGGCCTTCGCGTCGCTCATCCCGCTCGCTTCGCGCCGGATAGTAACCCGCTTGAGGTTACTCGCCGCTCCAGCTCGGAGGGCTTCGATCTCCGCCGCGTCTGCGCTCGCCGCGTGTACCGCGTCAATATCGCGATGAGATGCGATCACATTACATAACTCTTCTCGCTTACCAGTTAGAATATTAACTACGCCGGGGGGCACGTCGCTGGTGGCGCACACTTCCGCGAAGACCGCCGCGGGGATCGGGTTTTCGCTGCCATCAACCGCGACAACGGCATTTCCACTTACAATTACTGGCGCGATCATGGAGACAAGACCCAGCAGCGGATTGCTCCGGGGGCAGATGCATGCGACAACGCCGGTGGGGCGCATGACGGTGAAGTTATAATAAGGCCCGGCGACAGGGTTGTTGCACCCCAGCACCTGAGCGTACTTATCCGCCCAGCCAGCGTAATATATCATTCGATCAACCGCAGCCCCTACTTCACGGCGGGCTTGAGGCGCCTTCACGAAGCCGGTGCTCGCGATGGCCCCGGCCAGTTCGTCGGCCTTGCCCTCCATCATCTCGGCGATTCGATAGAGAACCTGGCCTCGATTGTAAGCTGTCGCACCGGCCCATTTTTCATATGCCCTTCGGGCCGCCTCCACGGCATCCCGCAGGTCTTTTCGGCTGGCCATACATAAGTGCGCCAGCGTGGCGCCCGTGGCATCCTTCACCTGAAGTGACCGCCCCGACTCGCTCCGGGGGAAGGCACCATCGATGAAGAGTTTGTAAGTCTTAAGAACCTTGACGCGTTCGTCCATATCTCAAGCGTAGGTCACTTCAAAGATAACGGATGCAAACCACTCCGCCGCCGATGAGCAAGAGGCCCAGTGCCCTGCCCCAAGTGAACGGGTGTTGGGTCAGCCCCAACAGTCCGAAATGATCGACGATCATCGACCCGATGAACTGGCCGGCGATCATCGAAGCGAGATAGTTCGCGTTGCCCATGGGCCGAATAAGGAAGATCGCCAACGTAACAAAGAAGGCTCCGAGTAAGCCTCCGGTCCAGGCCCACCAAGGCGCGGCGATCAGACGGTTGGCCTCGGGGAGCGGGGGACGAACAATCAGGCACACCACCGTCATGGCGAGCAGGCCGACGGCGAAGTTAATAACCCCGCCATAAACCTTTGAGCCGCTCGCTTCACCGAACATCCGGTTGATGCCCGGCTGCAGAGAAGTGGCTACCCCCGCCGCGATAGCCAGCAGCACGCTGAGTAGGAACGTCATGATCGACTGCTTCTCCATCGTAAATCTGCGGCTGCCTAGAAGTCGGCCTGGTTTGGAGCGCGGGGGAAAGGAATTACGTCTCGGATGTTCTGCATACCCGTGACGAAGAGAATAAGCCGCTCAAACCCCATTCCGAAGCCCGCGTGCGGCACGGTTCCGAACCGACGCAAGTCACGATACCACCAGTAGTCGGCCTTGTTTAGTTTCATCTCGTCGAGGCGCTGATCCAGAATTTCTAGCCGTTCTTCGCGCTGGCTACCGCCAATGATCTCGCCGATCTTGGGCACCAACACATCCATCGCAGCAACGGTGTCGCCGGGCGCATTATCGGTGCCCGAAGGGTTCACTCGCATATAGAAAGCCTTGATTTGCTTAGGGTAGTTCATCAGGATGACAGGCTGCTTGAAGTGTTCTTCTGTTAAGTAACGTTCATGCTCACTCTGGAGATCGGTTCCCCAACTGATCGGGTAATCAAACTTCTTACCCGATTTCATCGCCTGTTGAAGAATCTCAATCGCCTCGGTATAAGGGAGCCGCCGGAACGGAGTTTCCAGAACGTGCTTAAGCCGTGCAATCAAGCCGGGCTCGATCCGTTCGTCAAAGAACTTCATATCGTCGGGACGCTCGGCGAGCACCGCCGCGACTAGATACTTAATAAACTCTTCGGCGACCCTGCTGTTGCCCATAAGGTCGCAGAACGCCATCTCGGGCTCGATCATCCAAAACTCTGCGAGGTGCCTGCTCGTGTTGCTATTCTCGGCCCGAAAGGTTGGTCCGAAGGTGTAAACGTTGGAGAGCGCACAACAATATGTTTCGACGTTGAGCTGGCCCGAAACCGTGAGGTGAGCTTGTTTGCCGAAGAAGTCGCCGCTGTAATCTACGGGCGGGCCTTTCGTCGCGCGTGCGTGCCCAGCACCGGGGGCTGGCGCGGGTGCGCTACCCGCAGCGGCGTGCGGAACATTAGTTAAGTCCAGGGTGCTTACCTGAAACATCTGGCCCGCGCCTTCGCAGTCGTTGGCGGTAATGATCGGGGTGTGAACGTAATAAAAACCACGCTCGTCGAAGAACCGATGCACGGCCATCGATAGACAGTGCCGCACTCTTGCGACCGCGCCGAACGTGTTAGTGCGAACCCGAAGGTGAGCCACCTCTCGAAGATACTCGAAGGTGTGGCGTTTATTGGCGACAGGATACTGATCGGGATTGTCAACGAGCCCCACCACCCGTACCGCGCCAGCGGCGGCGGGGTCAACCAGGATTTCCACCGTCTGGCCTTTGCCCTGACTCGCGACGACCTGGCCGTCAACTTCGACCGCGCAGCCCGTCGTAAGTTTTTGGGCCTCGGCGAAGTTAATAAGGCCGCCCTTGACAACACACTGAATGGCATCGAAGCAGGTGCCATCGCTCACGGCAATGAAACAAATCCCGCCGTCTGCTTTGCTATCGCGGTTGGTCCGCACCCAACCTTTGATGGTAACCGGAGTGCCAACGGGTGTGGAGAACGCTTGGTGAACTTTAATCCAGGTCATGGCGGGCAACTAAATCTTAAGTTAACTCAGAAAACTCAGAAACAATCTCAACGGGAAGTGACCGTACTAAGGAGAATCGGGCACGAGGGTGAACCAACCCTTGCCGTCTGGACGAACCCGATGGCATGGCTGGCCGGGTTCATGATCGAGCACGAGCAACCAGTCTCTCGCTGCGGCTTCGTGCAGCAACCAGTGGCGTGTGACGCTACTTGTATACGGTTCGACATCGTAACCCAGACTATAAGCCTGTCCGGAGTGCCAGGCGGTGGGCAAGCAATCGGGCACGAAGACCACGGCGCGACCTTGCGCATCATTAAACTTAACCGCCTGCTGGCCCCAGGTGTGGCCGGGGACAAGAAAGACACTTATGTTGGGAAAACCCGGGAGGGGTGTTTCTCGCATCTCGATGCTCAGCTTGGGAAGCTCACGCTTACCGGGGGTGTACCCGCCGGGAAAAGGGCGTGGCGAATCGACAAACACCGCCTGGCCTTTGATGGGGAGCAGATGATCCTCAAAGTAAGTTCGCGTCATCACGCTGCGCTGGTGGAGAGCATCGTCCCACTCCCGGAGTTGTAAAAACACCTTGGCGTTGGGAAAGGTAAGTTTGACTCCGTGGTCGGGGCGTGCGGCGGCCATGCCGCCGGCTGGCCCGAACCAATCCGGAGTTTCTCCCGGCCGGCATAAGCGAGTTAGACCGCCGCTGTGATCAAAATGCAGATGGGTCGTAACCACAGCATCGATTGATTCGGGGGCACACTCTGCCCCCGCGAGCGCGGCGACGATGTTGGTCTCTTGCATCGCGAAGATGCTTCGGCTCTTCTCATCGAGTTTGTCGCCGCTCCCGGTTTCAATTAGGATTCGCTTACCGCCGCCCTCCAGGAGCAAACAGTTATGTTGAACGGTCACGCGACCCTTTTCATCGGGCACGGCGGCGCGCGACCAAACCGCCCGTGGAATGAGCCCGAACATCGAACCGCCGTCAAGACGAAACTCACCCGCGCGGAGCAGCCGCCAACGATACGTTACATCTTCCGGCTGGCTCATCGCTCGCCCCCGCCGCGCACACCTTCGGCGAGGCGACTTACGGCCGTAACGAGTGAATCGACGCTTGACTTAAGTTCAAGCAACTGCGATTCAAGCTGCGCGACCCGCTGGCCCAGCGGATCGCGCGGAGGCGGGGCCATGTCGAACCCCTGGCCCCCCCGGGAGGAGTCGCCATCGGTTGAGCTACTTACATTTGCGCCGGATTCCGCAGCGGGGCCCAGGAAGTGCAGCCCCGGGCAGAGCAACTGAACAAATCGTGTAGTGCGTTCCCCTGCGCGGCGCGGTAACTCTTTTACGTATGGACTAGGCTCGCCGCTTTGGGGGTCCTTACGTTGGGCCAAACCTGTTAATACCGAAGTAACCATATCCAGCGATGGCAACGGTGCCATCCGCCCGGCGTTGGCTTTGAGTTCGGCGAGGGACTGCGGCCCGCGCAGCCACAGTTCGGCGAGCAGCACAAGCTCCTCGGTATTGACCGCAAAGATATCTCTGGCGACGTGGCGGAACTTGGCAACCCGGCTTCCACTTAACATTACTTCACGCACGATTCCTTTGCTGCGCAGCGAGTCGAGTGCTTCAAAGATCTGGTCCTCGGTGTACGCTATCACGGGATCGCGGTTGTTCTTCTGATTACATCCTGTGGTAAGCGCGTTGAGGGTAATGGGATATTGCCCAGGCACTGTCTGGGCCTTTTCGATCATCGTGCCCAGCACGCGGCATTCGTCGGACGTAAGTTCAATCATAACTAACTCGGTGATGCATGCCTTAGCCAACAAGTTCGAAAAGAAACTCAATCTCAACCGGTGCGCCCAGCGGTAACGCGACAGACCCGACCGCCGCGCGGCAATGGCGGCCGGCCTCTCCGAAGATTTTCACGAGCAGTTCGCTGCAAGCATTGGCGACTTTGGGTTGCTGGTCAAATCCGACATCGCTGCACACAAACGCGCCCACCCGCACCACTTGCTTGATATTCGAGAGCGACCCCGCAGCGGCTTTCGCGGCGGCCAGCCCGTTCAGCGTGCACTGGAGCGCGCAGTCGAGAGCGACCTCCATAGTTACTTTGCTGGGCACCGCGCCGGTGGCGATCATCTGTCCATCGCGCATCGGAATCTGCCCGGAGATATACAGCAGGTTGCCCACCCGTTTGGCGGGTATGTAAGCCGCGACCGGTTTACTTGCGTTCGGAAGGAGGTAACCCAAGCTTGCAAGAAGCGATTCGGGGGATTCGGTGGGTGGGCTCATGGGGGCTCGTGGGTTGCGAGTAAGCAGGGGTAAAAGCGGCCCCATGATACGCCGTTCCGATCTCATCCTTTGGAAACAGCGACACTGGCGGTAGCAACTTAGCGCGAAGGCGAGGCTGGAGCGGGCGAGTTTTGCGGCACTGTTGCGGGCGGTTGTGCCTCATTTTGTTGAGGCAGTGCTGGCCGAGCAGCCCGTTGGACGTACCGGTTAAACACTCTTCGAACAAGATCCGAGTATTGCGATGGGATTTCCTGCTGCTCGATAGCGTGCTCTGCACCCGCCGCGGCTTGGCGGATTCCCTCCGAGAGTGCGCCCGCTGCTGGTGCGCCTTGAACGGCGATTGCGCCATCTTTGCTCCGGTCCGATGCGCGGTCCCACTCGGCAATCACCTTCATGTTGTCGGTATTTTTGTCACGAAGGTCGAGCGGCGCCGATTGTAAGGTTTCGTCGGAGGGGCCTGGAAACGGTCGGGCTTGCTGCACGGGGCCGCGCCGTGAACGTTCCTTACCGGCTGCGGTCGAGCGCTTTGCCTCACCGTTCAACGATGGAAGCGGCTGAGAACCTGATTGCCCGGGATTCAGCGAGTCTGCCTTCGGACTGGTTCCGGCCTCTTGATCGCTTGGGAATGAGGGCGAGTTGGGCGCATCTGGTTTTGAGGATGTTCCGTCAGAACTGCTTCGTCCCGTGCGCCCTTCACCAGTTTGGCCTTGATTCTGGGCACCCTCGGTGCCACCTTGCTGCCCAGGGGGCGCCGTTTTGCCGAACTCACGTACCAGTTGATCCCGCTCTTGCGGCGAGAGCTGTTCAAGCAATTTTTCTGCTCGTTGGCGCAGTTCTGCGCTTTGATTTTGCAGCGCCCTTGCGTCGGGGTCGCGGCTGGCGGCTTGGCGAAGTTGCTTAGCAAGTTGCTCTAAGGATGGAGCTCCGCCGCTCGGTGAACTTTCGTTACGAGGAGTCTCGGCGTTACGGTTACCACTTTGTTGGGTACCGGCGGGTGGGCTCCCGTTTGGCGGATTTCCCGCAGGCGGAGAATCTGAGGACGGTGCCGCTCCGGTTGCCGGTTCGTTGGGCTGCGGCTCGGACGCATCGCTCTGCGATTTGGTCGGCGCGGGGTCTGATTTGGAAGATGTATCTCGTTGGCCTTGCGGCGCGGGTTGTTCTCCCGGCGCACCACTCACGGACGGTTGGCCCGCTTGCTCCGGTTTACGTTCACCGGTTTTATTCGCGGAGGCCGACTCGGGCGGCTGATTTGCATCCGTCGGATTCTCGCCACTCCCGCCCCTAGTAGGTTGGCCTTTAGGAGAGTTGGAATTAGGTGCTTGTGCCGTTTGGCTTGCCTGGCTACCGGTCGCAGGCAGTGGCGATGCCGGTGATGAAGGCGAAGCACCCGGCGTTGCGCTCGGCGATTCCGAGCGCGATCTACTGGAAGACTCTCTCGCCGATTCACTGGGGGCGGATGGTGGCGGAGCGTCTGAATCGGGGCGCGGGGTGGCTTGAGTCTTTGGATCCGAAGGGGAACTTTGGCCGGTCGCTTCCTGTTCCGCGTTAGTGCCGGGAGTGCCCGGTGTTTCAGGCGATTTTTCTTCAGCCGCGGGTGATTTCTTCTCCCCCGGTTCGATTTTGCTAGTCTCGCCCTTCTGCTCAGCGGATTGCGGAGTTGCCGCCTTGAGGGCGTCGCTGCCGGTGGGGGAACTCTTCTGCTCGGCTGAAGATTGTGGGGCAGGAGTTACATCGGGGCGGCGTTCCGAAGCTGGCGACGTCTGGCTCGTGGCAGAACTTCCCGAGGGTAACTTTGGGGAAGAGGTGGCTGGTGACTGTGCACCGGGTTGAGCTGATGGCCGCGAACCGGTTTCCGGCTTACCGGGCGTTTGACCGGACGAGGTCTGAGACGAACCTGATTGTTTTGCAGCGGGAGAACCTGACTGCGGTGAGTCGTTAGAGAGCCCTGAGGTTGGTTGGCTTTCGTTCCGAGTGGTTGTCTGATCGGCTGGATTCGCTGCGGTGGGTGGTTGTGACGGAGACTTATCTGTCCCAACCGGTGCGGGACGCGGCCCATCAGGAGAGGGGGACTGAGTCCCAGATTGCGAGGAAGTTTTGGGAGCTCCCGGAGGAGTGGTTGGAGCTTTGGAATCACCGGTGGGCGGTTGAGTTGGGTTCGCATCGGGCGCGGGAGACCCGGTAGCACTTGGCGCGCTCCGAGCGCTCGAAGAAGGTTGGGCTTGTGAGGGCGCCGATGGCGTTCCGGGCTGCTGGGGTGTTGCTGGAGTTACGTTTGGCGAGGGTGTGGATGGAGAGCCCAACGGGCTCGGCTGCCCTTCATTGGGAGTTTTGTCCCGGGGCGTGCCGGTTGCATCGGTTTTATCTAGTTGTTCGCTGGCCGAAGCAGACGGCTGACTAGTCTTAGCCTGATCGACCTTGGAAACGGCGGACGATTCGGCGGGAGCAGGGGCGGTTTGCTCTGCCGACTTCTGCGAGTCGCGTGCGGACGCGGTGCCACTTTGAGGATTCGTTGCTGCCGACTTCGGGGACGGTGACGGCTGTTGTTGCAGTTCCTCCGAACCACTCGAGTTCCCAGTTGCTCCGCCCGTCTGATCGGCGGGTGATTGGTTCTTTTGCTCTTGGGTGCTCGGCTGTCCGGCTGACTCTCTGCTGCCGTTTGCTGATGCGTTATCGACTGGCGAAGCAATTTGCTTCTGGTTCGCCTCCGAACGCGAGCTATTACCAGTTTTATCACTGGCTTTATCACTGGCTTTAGCACTTGCGTTATCACCGGCTTTATCGCTTGCCTTAGCGCTTGCGTTATCACCGGCTTTATCACCAGACGTGCTACCGGTTGAATTGCCAGTCTGCTTGGGGGTTGGCTCATCGGGCTTTTTACCAACAGCACTAGGAGGTTTTTCGGTAGATTTTTGACCCGCCTTATCGCGAGCTTCTTCACGCGCCGATTCGCCTTTGGCTTGGTCGGCCGCTCCAGTATTCTTTTCACCGGCGTTTTCGGCGGCGTTTTCTTCGGGCGTTCTATTGGTCGCTTCAGGCTGCGAAGTTGCCGGTTGAGGCTCACGCGGCCTTGGAGGAGAACGTAACTCACTCGCGGCTTGGGAAGCTGCTTTGGCGAGGCGGCTTAAGTCGGTCGCCGAGTCCTGCTGGGGGCGGGCATCGCTGGGCGGGTTCGCGCGTCCGTTGCCGTCGGGCCTAGCGCTCGACTTATCCACGTCTGCCACCCGGGTTTCTTTCTGAGGCGGACGATTTGCCGCGTCGGAGGGCTCAGGTGTGCTTAAGGTTTTTTGAACCGCTGCCTTTTCGTCCGCTGCAGATTTACCCGCCTCACCACTCGCAGATGGGGTTGCGGCTGAGCTTTTGTCGGGGTTGGGGTTGGGTTGAGATGCCGTATTCGGATCGGCAGTTGCAGATCGCTGCGAACCCGATCCTGAGCCGGAGCCGGAACGGGACTTACTCTCTTGATTCGGGGTTGCGCTGGACGGTGAATCTGATCCCGAAGTGCCGCGTTGGTCAGCCGACGGCTGGCCCTGAGATGGCTTCTGATTCTGGTCGGCCGACCTTGGTTCTGGCCCAGGCTTGGCTGGGGTGCTACTAGCGGTGGCGGAACGGGACTGGGGCGTATCTGACGCGGGTTTTTCGCCGCGAGAGTCTCTTTCTCTGCGCGCGGTTGCTGAGCCGCCTGAAGTCGGACTTGTGGTCGCGGCGGCGGGTGACGACTGCGACGGGGCTTCGAGCGTTTCCTGACTTTTGTCCGCACTCCCCTCAGGAGTTTGCACTGGTGTTCCTGCACTTGGGCCCGTTGGGGGGTTTGCCGCGTTTGAAGTCGCAGGATTTGCCGCAGCAGGAGGCGTTAAACCCGTGCTCGGCATTTTTTCACCGACTGTTTCAAGCTCATTGGGGGAACGCGCCGGCCCCGCGTCGGTGTCTGATGTAATTGGATTAGCGTTACTCGAACCCGGCGCAGCCGCGCCCTGATTTGCATCGCTTGGAGGGGCGGGAGGCGTTCGCTGGCCACTTACATTTGTACCCTGAGAACCACTCGAGGTGGTACCTGTGTTGCTCGCCTCGGGCGGTGCTACCGGATCGGCGGCATCGGATTGGTCTGAACGTGCCGATGCCGACTGCGAACCCGTTTCTAAAGAGCCACCTTCGCCGCCACGCTCGCCGCGGCTTGATGCGTTTGAATTACTAATGTCACCGGAGCTTGCCGAAGACGCCGATTCGGGCTCATTCGCAACGTTTACCACATTAAGTGCCTTCGCAAGTTCCTCAAGTTCTTGTGCCAGACTCTCTCGATCTTCGAGTGATAGGGCCTCGGCCTGCCGCGACAGATCCTCTGCGGCGGCGGCGGCGGCGGTGAGATCTCCTGACCGGAGTGCGGTGGCCAGATCGCCCGTTCGCTGCGGGCGCGAGGCGTTTGCGGTGAGCTTCTCTACCAACGCTTGTCGTAGCTCTCGGTCCTCTCGTTGCTTCTCAGCCGCTTGCCCATCGAGACGCTGGGCGATTGCCTCGCCCACGCCCGCCGCTGCACGGGCGGTGGTTGGTGACACTTTTTTGCCGCTGGCGAGCTCGCGTTCAAGATCGGCGATCGCTTCAATCTCGCGTTGCGACGAGGCTGCTGGGATTGAGGCGACGACACGCTTAGCGGATTCGACTACTTCGCTTACTTTCGCCCCGGCGATGGTCGGCTGGGTATCCTCTTGAGCCGGAGCTACGTTGGCGGCAGTTTTGCCTAGGTTGAGGTTTGGCATCCAAAGCGCGGCGACGACTAACCCAAGACCTGCTGCGGGGACGAACTTCCAAGCTTTTGACTTGACTGCGGGCGCGTATCGCACCACGTCCGCGGCGATTACTTTCTTGGCTTTCTCCTGTGCATCGGCGATGGCCAGCAAGCTAAAGCCTTCGGGGCGGCCCTGCGCATCCAATTCCAACGCGGTCGCAAGCGCGTCCTGATTCTTGTAGAAGCGGTCGACAACTGAAGCACTCGCCAGCAACGACGGACGCCGCCACCAGCCAACCGCAATTCCGACTGCTAATCCAGTTGCGAGGACCGAACCGACCATCCACCCCCACTGCTCGGTCGTCAGTTGGGGAAGAAGACCGCCTCCGAGCGAACGGCCCGCGATGAGCGCCGTGATCGCAACCACCGATCCTATAGAAAGAGCTAGCCCCGCCGCACTGATGACTTTCGCTACACCGAGACGACCGCGCACGGCACTCGCTGCTCGTAGAATCTGTCGTGTTGGGTCGAGCGATTCAGTCATTGGTGTTACTCATCAGTTCAACTAGCCTCGTCAGTTGTCCTTCAAAGGAGTTCCGCACTTGCCTGCAGCGAGCCGTCCGAAACCCTGGCCGCTTCAACTGCGCCAAGCACTCTCTAGTGCGCCCATTACCCCTCGCTACAAGTTTAATCACCCTAACAAATAGAAGTTCGTTCAAATCCAGCTTTCGGTTATCAAATCGGCTTTTTTCTCTCGATTTATTTGCTAGGCCCACAGATTTTAGTCAGGTCGCGCGACGATCGCCGCGAGTTTGTTAGGGTATCCTGTAGACGCAAGCGATTAAGAGGGGCGCCTTCGACCCACCTTTACTACTCTTATAAATCTATGGCAGCAATCACGGATCACCTGGCAACGCTGGCTTCCGGGCGGGTGCTCACCGCGTTGGAGGCGGAGGACCTTTTTGAGATCATTCTCACCGGGGGTGCGGATCAGGCGCAGATTGGAGCTGCCTTGGCAATGGTGCAAGTTCGACGGGTGAATCGCGCGGAGCTGCTGGGGGCTGCTCGCGTGATGCGGAAGCACGCTCTTCAGGTTCCGACTGATGGGTTGCAAGGGGTGGTGCTCGACACCTGCGGGACTGGCGGAACGACCAAGGTTTTTAATATCTCAACGGTGGCAGCGATTGTGGTCGCCGCGGCCGGGGATGGGCGCGTGCATGTTGCTAAGCACGGAAACAAAAGCAGGACCGGGCGGGGATCGGCGGAGGTCCTGGCGCGCCTGGGCGTTAATATTCATGCGAGCCCGGAGGTGCAAGGGCGGTGTTTGCGCGAATGTAATGTATGCTTCAGCTTCGCAGTTGCGCACCATCCGGCGGCGAAGCACGCGGCGGGCGCGCGGAAGTCGCTGGGGTTTCCGACATTATTTAACTTGCTGGGACCGCTGTGCAATCCGGCCCGGGCGAGCCACCAACTGATTGGGGTGTTTGACCCGCAATTTCTAGAGGATATGACCATAACACTGCGCGAGCTTGGGTCGGTTGGTGCGGTGGTTTTGCATGGCTCGGCGGATGGGCGGAGCCCCGATCAGGGCGGGGGCATCGATGAGTGCAGCACCATCGGCCCGACGCTGGCGTATCGCTTGGAGAAAGGGACGGTGGCTCCACTTACGTTTGACGCGGCGAGAGAGGGCGTTGCGACGAGTACGCTCGACCGGCTCGTTGCGAGCGACGTGGAGGAGAGTGCGTGGATTGCAAGGAGTATTCTCGCGGGTACTTCGGGGCCGCACGCCGATATAGTCGCGTTGAATGCGGGCCTGGCGCTTCACATCGTGGGTGTTGCATCATCGCACGCCGAGGGAGTCAGTCAGGCTTATCGGGCGATGGCGGATGAGACAGCGCGAAGGACATTGGAAACGCTCGCACGAGTTTCGAATGAGTGAGATTATGAGGCGGGTTGCGGGAGGGTGATGCGAGATTATCGCAGAGTTGTAATCTGCGAACTTCAACGAGGTGGTCGGCGTTTTGCCACAGCGATGAGACAAGGTGCGACGACAACCGGCGGAATCTGTGCCGAGTCCCCTTAAAACCAAGTGGAGCGAAAGGGATTCGAACCCATGACCCCTAGCTTGCAAAGCTAGTGCTCTACCAACTGAGCTACCGCCCCGAACTGCCCAAGTGTAGGAGCGATGGGATGACTTTTCATCCTCATGAGGATGATGGTTGGATGGCTTTGGGACAGAGCTGCATGACAAAAGCCTCAAGACCGGGTCTTGAGGCTGAGAGTGCGGTTCTGTGGTTTGACGAAGCTGGCAGTGAAATTACTCGTGAGCTAGCGAGCTACTTCCACATAATCACACGGGGCGAGACGAGCATCAGCTTGCCATCTCGCATGTCCAAGAGCGCCCGGATTGATGATTCGATCTGGGTGTAACTTTTGTCGCCAAGTATCGCGCGGATTGGTCCGGAGATAGTGCTTGGGACTGGGCTTTCAATGGAGGGGCTGAGGATAAAACTCTTCATCGCATCTTCGATGACGGCGCCGAGCGCACGGGGCGGGGGGAAATCCATCACGGCGTAGGTGGTGAGATTAACTTCCTTCGCGAGGTCTGCGATAGCAAGGTCGAGCCCACCGATCTTGTCGGCCATCTTAAGTTCTATGGCTTTATCACCCGTGAAGAGTCGCCCTTCAGCGGTCTTGGCGAGGTCGATCCCCGCCCGCCCGGCGGTCACTCGCTTGGTAAATAAGCCGTACGTCGATGTCATTTTCGCGCGTACTTCGAGGCGGTCAGCTTCTGACCAGCCATCGGCGGATGCGAACATCGCAGCGCGAGGCCCGCGGCCACGACCGACAACGTTTACTTTGAACTTCTCGTACAGGCCTTCCATGGAGAGCTTGCCACCGACCACTCCGATAGAACCGACGATGCTGGACGGATTAACGTAAATTTTGCTCCCGGCTACTGCGATGTAATAGCCACCCGAGGCCGCCATACCGCCGACGCTGACCCAGACTGGCTTCTTTTGGGCTACGCGCTGGACGCCCTGCCAGATAATTTCGCTAGCGGTGGCCGAACCACCCGGTGAATCGATGCGGATTACCATGGCTTTGATGTTATCTTCTGCCGCGATATCGGAGAGTGCGTTGCGGACGGTGCGCGAGCCGACTTCGCCGCCGCCGGAGAACCCGGAAACTGAATCGCCATCTATAATCGCTCCGTCGATGTGAAGAACGGCGATGGTTGGACCCTTGGCACGATTGTCGGGTTCTTTGGTGAGCATCGCCATCATGGCGAAGGGATTAGAGACATCCATTGGGCCGCCAGATTTCCCGCCTACTTGGAGGGTTTCGATGTTCAAATCATCGACCTTATAAATCTTTGCGAGCTGATTTGTAACATCGGGGAGATCAAACTCTGCGTCGAGCAAACCGGCCTTAACGGCCTCGTCGGCATCGCCCATCCAGAGCTTCTCCATCGCCTGATCCAACTGCTGATCGCTTAACTTGCGGCCGGACTTGAGTTGCGACCGGATGTTACCGTACATGCTATCAAGCAACTGATTAATGTTTTCATCCCACTGTTGGCTGGGCTTTGAATTTACTAACTGTTCGGATGCCCCCTTGTAATCACCAACTTGCACAAAGTCGGCCTTGATACCGGCCCAAGCAAGGGTGTCGGCGAGGAACATTTCTTCGATATACAGGCCCGGCAGGGAGACCGCTCCGCCCGCCTGGCAGAGCGCGCCATCGCAATAACTGCCGAGGAGAAAATCGGGAGTGTCGAACGACTCGCCAAGTACGTGCACCTTCTTGCCAGATTCACGAACTCGTTTGATCGCGGTTCCTAGCTCCTGGACCTGAGTTGCGGTCAGGCTAGCGTCCTTCAGGCGAATCACTAGACCAGAGAGGTCGGAATCTTTGGCAACTCCGTCGACCTCTTCTACCAGTTGGCGGAGTGTGGGCGAGTCGCCAGAGCCTAACAGCCACTCAAGCTCGCTGGGCCGATTGGCCGGGCTACCTTGGATCTCAAGCCAACCAACCTTTGTTTCACCGGCAGCCGCAGCGAGAGTCGCTGCTGCACTGAGAAAGAAGGCAAAGGAACGACCAACATTTAAGCCAGATGGCATCGAAAAGACCTTTCGTAATTGACTAAGCACAAGCCGCCTACCCCTGCATTACGCAGCCCTGCTTCGGAAGTTCGCGTGTGATTCTGACAGCGCGGAGCGGATATCCGTGATGCAGCACCGAATGGGGCTGAGGATCGAACAATTTTTTCAATCGAGAGCTGCCGATTTTGCTGGAAGCTCGGTTTACATTTCTTTGCGTTTGCTGACTCGGCCCGCCGCGGCCTTCTTCTTTGCGGCGGTGATGGGCATCACCTTCTCGCCATTAATCGGATTGTTAAAGTGGCTTTCCTGAATCGGCACTACACATTCCAAGATGTGTTCGAGCACCCGTCCCGGCGAGCCGGTGGCATCGACGGCTTTGATAATGCGATCTGGATAATAATCGAGGACCGGAAAGGTCTCTTCCTCGTAGACGTTCCAGCGATTACGGATGACATCTTCACGTGCATCGTCAACGCGGTTTTCTTTGAGGGCGCGCCGGCGCAGCCGTTTGATCATTTCCTCTTTGTTGGGGCAGACGAGGTGAATGATCTGCAAAACGTTGAGATGATTCTTTAATATCTTTGCTTGATTGACGTTCCTGGGGATTCCATCGAGCACCAGGATATCCACATGCGGCTTGTAGTCGGCAAGGACGGTGCGGGCGTGCATATTTTGGTGCCACATCTGAATAGTGAGGTCGTCGGGCACGAGCTTACCTTGGCTCGAGTAGCGCACAAAGGTTTTTCCTAAACCGGTTGACATATCCAGCGTTCGGAAGACCTCGCCGCAAGAGAGGTGGTAGAAGCCGGGGATAGCACCAAGGATCTTACCTTGAGTGCCTTTGCCAGCGCCGGGTGCGCCGAAGAGAAGGATAGTTTGATAACGATTTGGCATAGAGACGCCCTTGTGGCTGGCGTTGTGCGGAAAGCCCGAGCGACGCCCGGACCCTGAAACGGTTTCAGCGCAAGCGTAATCCCGGCGATCAAGATTCGCAAGTGCGGGGCCAAGAATCGCGTGAGGCAAGAATTGCCGACAAGTTCAAGCAGGGAGCCACCGAGTTGTTGACGCAGGGAAACGCACGAACGACTTCGCAAAGGCAGCCATCTGGGCCTCTCAATCTCGCATGAGGCATGGGCATCTGGCGATCAATCCGCAGACCAGACGCCGCTGGCCTAGTGTTTTTGGGGGCACTTGGCCTCAGGCTCCAGCCTCTTCCTCGATCTGAATGAGAGCTAACGCGACAAGCGGATCAGGAGCGAAGCGAAACAACCTCTTAATGCCTGTGACACGGATCACGTCGAGGACTTCATCAGTCACCGCACACAAAACGAGAGTCTTCCCGCTGCTGAGGAGTAACTTTCGAAGACGAAGCAACTGCCCGATATTGGAACTATTAATGTACGAGACGGCCTGCATATTCAGCACGAGGTGCGAGCCGGTATCTGGGTCAATCTCGAGAGCGACTATTAGAGAGCCAAGATCTTCGGAAAGGATCGGCTCATCTGTTAGCTCTGCCACGGTGATGTTGTCGGACCAACGCATCGCTATCCACATTCCCTTCACTAGCCACCCTTATCTCAGCCTGATTTCTCGCGGGCTTGAGGGCCTCGCCATTGAAATCCTTTTCATTCGTTACGGAGCTAATCGTAAAGCGGTTCGGAACGCGCTCGTTCTTCGCCGAAAATAGGCGAATACTAACGGTTCGGAGGAATCGGCTCGGCTGGGCCTGTTTCGAGGCTGATACGGGCATTTGCATGGGGTTGCCCCTCGCTGGGCAGCTATCCAGACGGTTTGGGTTGGGGGGGAGGACCGTGTTTTGAGTTACACCGATCGGGGCGATAACACGGGGAGGGCGGCAGCCTGCTTGAGAAGGCGATCGTGATCGCGCAGGCGGAGCTCCCCGGTGGCCCGATCGAGGATGCGCTGGTCTGGTCCAACTAGGAACGTAACTCGACGGACTCCGAACGGCAGCGGAAGCCCGAACATTCCGGTACAGCCATAGGATCGGGTAATTCTCATTCCCACGTCGGAGACGAGAGTGTAGGGTAGTGATAAAAACTTCTTGAATCGATCATGAGAGGTTTGGCCCTGCGGGCTCACCCCCACCACCCGTACTCCAGCCGCGGCGAGGCTCTGGTGGGCATCACGGAACAGACATGCTTCTTTGGAGCAGACTGGGGTGAAGTCGGCGGGGTAAAAGTACACGACAACAGGCCCGGATGGCAGCCATTGCGACAAGAGTCGGCCATCTATCTGAAAATCTGGGGCGAGATCGCCAATGTGAAGCATGGCGTGAATCGTTGGCGAGCATTTGGGTTGAAGCTTTTGAGAACGCGATGATCAGCGAAAGTGGCAGAGGGTGTTAAAAAGGGCTATTGTGTTTGATCGAACCCATGGCAACTAAGTCTAGTTCAGAGCGGCTTAGCCCCCAACGTTGGGTGGTGGTGTTAGGTATAGCGGTGCTAGTGGTGACAACACTATTCACGATCGTTCTACCAACACTTACGTTGATTTATTGGTCGTTGATGAGGCCGGTGGAGCGAGGTTCTACCGGGCTGGTTCCTCAAATGGATCAATCGGGCCTGGGTCTATTTGGCTCTACCCTGGCTTGGGCAACAAGCGTCGGCTTCATAACTGTGCTGGTCGCATTGCCGGGTGCGTGGGTGGTGCGGCGGCGACCCGGAGCGTTGATTCTGTTAGCTGCCCCGCTTGCGCTGCCGAGTTACTTTGCATATGGCGCGCTTAATTTACTTCGCGCGCCGGGCAGCTGGCTCGGAGATATGGCGGAGCGTGCCGCGGCGGGTGGCGATACCAGTACTGCCGTGCTGCTGGGTCGAACGATTGCAGCGCTGTCGTTAATAATTTGGTTATATCCGTTTGCGCTGATAACGATGGTACCGTTTGTACGCTCGATCAGTTCCGCCGTGCTGGATGCGGCCCGGCTGGACGCGGGGGGCACTTTGCGGGGCTTTTTATTATATTTACGATTGTGCCTCCCAGCTCTAGCGGCCGGGTTTGGACTCGTCTTCATCATTCTTCTTGGTTCGCCGGTGGCGATGCACATGGCCCAGATCCCAACTTCGGCGACGCGTGTGTGGATAACCCTCACGATCAATCCAGGAGACCAGCGCGCTTGGCTGGAGGCACTTCCGATCGTGGTATTTGCCGGACTCGCCGCGAGCTACCTGTGCGGCCGGCTAATATTAACTGGCTACAAAAGATCGAGGCGGGAGTCACGAAATGCTGAGTTGGGTGGGGACACTGCGGGTGGAGCCGAGGCGTTCGGGGAAGACAAAAAAGCGGTGTGGGGCAGCTTGGCATTTTGGGCTGCGGGGGTAGTGTGGTGCTGTTCGGTTGTAGTACCGCTCGGTCTGTTCGTGGGCCATGTGGAAAGCGGGACTAGCGTTTGGCGATTTCTTCGATTAGCCTCGAGCGAGTTTAGTATTAGCCTACTTCTTGCGGCCGCAGTGGCGTGTGCGTCGGCGGTGTTGTGTTTACTCACTTGGTTCATCGGAACGAGTCGGTCGGGACGTGAGCACAGCAAGCTGGGTCTTTGGCAACCAATGACTGTGGCTGCATTTGTCTGGTTGACGGCAATGCTTACGCCGGGCATCCTCGTCGGTCATACTCTGGCAGTGGCGGGGCGGGCCTTGCAACACTGGGCGTTCTTAGCGGGGTTGGACCTTTCGGCGGTGGTCGATTCGCCGTTACCGGTGTTCATCGCTCACCTTGCGAGGTATGGCGGGGTGGGCGTGTTGTGCGGTATGCTGCTTACGTTTTCAGAGCCCGCATCCTTGCGTGATGCCCGTACGTTGGATGGGGGCCGTCCACTCACCTCGTTCTTTCATGCTTGCGTGCTGCGCTCCGGCGTAGTGCTGCTTGGGTTGTTTGGCGCGGTATTCTGCTTGAGCTTGCACGATACCGATGCATCAATTATGGTTCAGGCCCCCGGAGCTACAAGCCTGCCGCAACTCCTTCTGGGTTACCTTCACTATTACAAGACTCAGGAGCTGAGCGCGGCATGCATCGTACTTCTCGTCGGCTGGCTGGTGATCGCGGGGATCGTGGCTTGGGCGTGGCGGGAGTGAAACCCGAGAATACCCTCTAGCAGCGCGCTTTGGGGGGAACCAGCATTGTGAGATGCTCGCAACTTGAGGCGCGACGGTGCGGTACACTCTGGGTGCTGTAATGCCCGAAAGGGTCGACGCCGCGTGGGATCGGCGAGGTCGCGGATAATCGCATGCTATAACCGCAAACAGGATCGCCAAAGATAACATGTTGCCCAACCGGGTCCAATCACATTTTTTACGGGTCATTACGTTCCATACGCGGATGGACGGAGCCGTTGCATGGTTCTGTAGCCACATTGCCCGCTTGTGCGGGGGTCTTTGCTCCGCGGCAGTAATACTCAGCCTCGCCGCGTGCACTTCTGCCGCACCGGAGGGTGGTCCACTTGCGAGCACCGTGGTTTTTGGCGAAGTGGGAGGATCGCCGGGCCAGTTTTCCTACCCCCGAGGAATCGACCACGACGGCGACGCGCTATGGATTGTTGATAAGGGGGCACGGGTTCAGCGGATCAATGCGGCGACGGGAGAAGGCATTTCCGGCTGGCGAATGCCCGATTGGCAAATGGGAAGGCCCACTGGCATCACGGTTTGGAGGCCTCAAGGCTCGACGAATGATTCGACGGAGGTTCGAATATTCGTCGCTGACACTCACTACCACCGGATCATGATCTACGCGCCTTCCGGCGGTTTGGCGAAAGTCGACGGGGCTGATCCCGGCCATGACGGCATGGCGTGGGGTGATGGATATAAGTTCGTGGGAAAGTTGGGGACGTACGGCACTGGCCCGGGTGAGTTTACTTATCCAACCGACGTCGCGGTACTAGCATCCACGGACGGACGCAGCATCGAGCGGCTGTATGTAAGTGAATATGGCGGGACTGATCGGGTGAGTGTGTTCGCCACGGGCGGCACTCCCGACAGTTATAACTTCTCATTCTCCATTGGTCGTTTCGGCTCTGGAACAGGGACCGAGCAGGTGGAGTTCAGCAGGCCGCAGAGCCTGGCCATTGACCAAGAGTTCAGAGAGCTTGTGGTGGCCGACGGATGCAATCACCGTCTTATCCGGCTTACGCTTGAAGGAAAGATTATTAGTTACATCGGTGGCCCCGATTCGGCGGGTGCTGGACCGGGCCAGATGAAGTATCCTTACGGGATTACGCTCCTACAAGATCGGACGGTAATTGTTGCCGAGTACGGTAACAATCGCTTGCAGCGATTTGATCTTGATACCGGCGCGTCGCTGGGAATTTTTGGCGAACAGGGGCGCGGCGCGGGACAGCTCGCTGTCCCTTGGGCGGTCGCCTCCCTCGGCGGTATCACTTATGTTTTGGATTCGGGAAACAATCGTGTTCAGGGCATTTTGACGCCTACCGGGGGCAAACTGACACGCGCGGGGGTCGGCTTGGCGAGCAGCGGCGGCGCGACGGGCGTGGAACAGATCGGGGGGCGACACTGATGCTCGTCTCCCAAATAATAAGTAATAGCGCCGTGGTGCAGACACCCGGCTCTGGCGTGGGCGGGCCTCGCGGCATCATGCTGCTTGGTTTTAACTCATTGCATATCGGGCCTTTCCACTTTGAGCAACCCCTGTGGCTCGCCCTGATCCCGGTTCTAGGCGGGTTAGCGGTGTTGATGGCACGCAAGAGCATTTCTGGTTTGGGCTCCGCCACCCGCTGGTCGGCGCTTGCCATCCGCCTCATCGTAATTGCGCTGCTGAGTGCCGCGCTAGCCGAGCCCTCATGGCGGCGCGAATCTCGCGATGTGGCAGTAACGGTTGTGCTTGACGCCAGTGAATCAGTCCCCACGCTTAAACAAGCGGAAGTGACGGAGTTCATGGCGCGAGCCAGCGCGGCTTCTGAACGAAAAGACGACCGGATGGGTGTCGTAACGGCGGGACGCGAGGCGATCGTGCAAGCGATGCCCACCAGGCTTAACAAAGAGCTGGTGAGGCAGAACGTTGGCCTGATCGACGCGACGAACCTTGCCGCAGCAGTGCGGATGGCGATCGCGGTGATGCCCAAAGACGCGGCGAACCGCATCCTGCTAGCGACCGATGGCAACGAAACGATCGGCAGCCTTCTGCAAGCAGCCGAAGTAGCGAAGGCTCTGGACGTTCCCATCGACGTGCTGCCGCTGCGATATAAGTATGATTCGGAGGTGTTGGTCGACCGACTGACAGCCCCCGCGAGCGCACGCGAAGGTGAAAATATTAACTTACATGTGGTGCTCAAGAGCATCCGCGAGACGACGGGAAAGTTAACCATCCTGCAGAATGGGCAGGCGCTTTCGCTCGCCACCTCTGGCGACGGCGCGAGCGCGGCCGTGGCGTTGAAGGCCGGGCTCAACGTGCTGCAAGTGCCGGTCACTGCCGTGCGGTCGGGTCCGCAGAAGTTTGAAGCGGTGTTCGAGCCAGACCTTGTCAACGGCCGACCGGTCGGCGACTCCGTGCTCCAGAATAACAAGGCCCTGGCCGTCACTTTTGTCTCGGGCGAAGGACGAGTTCTGGTGCTAAGTGACAGCCCCGAAGTATCCCAACATTTAGTGGCCGCCCTCGAATCTCGGAACATCCGCACCGAAACACTGCCCGGGGCACAGGCTCCAAGGACATTAACCGAGTTTAATAGTTATGACGCGGTGGTGATGGTAAATCAATCGGCCTTTCCTTACACGCAAGAACAGCAGGAGGCACTCCGCCAGTACGTGCATGATACCGGCGGAGGATTACTTATGGTCGGTGGGCCAGATACCTTTGGCGCTGGGGGTTGGATCGGATCGCCGCTTGAAGATGCCCTCCCCGTGAACCTGGATATTCCATCCAAGCGTCAGATGCCCAAAGGGGCGCTGGCATTGGTCATCCACTCATGCGAAATGCCCGAGGGGGTCTTTTACGGAAAAAAGGTTTGCCAGTCCGCGGTTGAATCGCTCTCCCGTTTAGATCTAGTTGGCATCGTCGAATACGGCTGGCAAGGTGGAACGTCGTGGGTTCACAAACTGGCCCCAGTCGGCGATGGAGTCGCGGTGAAGCGGGCGATCAATAACTTAGTCTTCGGCGATATGCCTGATTTCACGCCAAGCCTTGAGCTGGCCTATGTCGGGCTGAAGAATGCTGATGCCGGCCAGAAGCACGTTATTATAATCTCCGACGGTGATCCGCAGATACCGCCGACGTCGCTGCTTGATCGATACCTTGACTCGCGCATCACAATAAGCACGGTTGGAGTCTTCCCGCACGGCGGGGCCGACACCAACAGGATGAAAACAATTTCAAGTTATACCAAGGGGCGGCATTACGAGGTGGTGACGCAGAACGCGCTCGCCACTATCCCGCAAATTTTCATGAAAGAGGCACAAACGGTTCGCCGAAGCCTTTTATGGGAAGGGGCTCCGTTTTCCCCCTCTCTTGTCCCGGGGCTCTCTGACTCGGTGAGAGGGATGACCGCCGTGCCACCGATAAGTGGTTACGTTGTGACGGCAGCGCGAGAAGGGTTGGCGCTCGTAAGTATGAAGGGCAAAGAGGGCGACCCAATCCTCGCGCAGTGGCAGTATGGGCTCGGAAAGTCCGTAGCGTTTACTTCGGATGCAGCCTCCCGGTGGAACAGCTCGTGGATTGCATGGCCCGGTTACGCCGCGTTCTGGGAACAAAATGTTCGCTGGCTCATGCGACCGGGTGGCTCGGCAAATGTCCGGGTCGTCACCGAGAACAAGGGTGATCAGACCGTAGTTACGGTAGAAGCACTAGACAGTAAGGGCGAACGGCTTAACTTCGCGAGCTTCAAGGGGCGCCTCGCGCTCCCCGATGGAGCTGGCAAGGATGTGGAGTTGCGACAGGTTGGCCCGGGGCGGTATCAGGGCCTCGTCAGCACCGAGCGAGCGGGTAGCTATGTCTTAAGTTTACGTTACGCCGCGCCCGATGATAAGTTAACAGGCGGCGTCATCGAAGGAAGCGTTCAAGCCGCTATCAGCCGCCCGTTCGCCGACGAATACCGCACGATGGAAGATAATATGCCCCTGCTCACACAGGTCGCGACCATGACCGGGGGGCGGGTTCTTGACTGGAAACCCGAGAACGAAGACGTCTGGTCTCGAGATAACTTAAAGATGCCCGTCGCACTGGACCCGATTTGGCGGATCATTGCCGTCCTAGGCGTCGGACTTTTTCTGCTTGATGTGGGTGTTCGTCGTGTGCGGATTGATATTCCCGCAATCTATCGATCCACACTGGCACTTTTCGGGAGGGGCCAGTCCGCAGCGGGGCAGCAGCTTGGCGGCCTGAGAGCCGCGAAAGACGCGGCTAAGGCCAAGATTGATAAGAGGGCCGCCGGCGCATCGACCCCCGCAGAGTTAGAGGCGCAGGCCCGTTCCGCGGTGCGGCATGCTCAAGAAACCTCCAAAGCAAAATTCGAAGCGACGCCCGAGCAAGCGCGTCGGACGGCGAACGCCCCAATTATTATGGGGGGTGCCGATGCGACCGTAAGCAAACATGGACCTAAGGCCCGCCCCGCCGACGGTAGCAGCGCGGGGCCTTCCACATCTCCGGTGCTCCAACCCGGTGAGGGGATGTCGAGATTGCTGGATGCCAAGAAGAAAGCCCAGGATGAAATGAAAGAATGACTTAGAGTAACCGCTTGACTATTTCTCGCTACGGCGCTCACGTAGACTGTCAAGAAGACTGACCGCAAACCAACCACCGATGGCAGTCCGGCCACGGTTCACTAGTACGAGGTAACTTATGCCCCCCGCAGAAAAACAAGCAAGCCCACTTCCGGCAGAGGTCCGAGCCGCGTGCGAGAAGTTCCGCACCACTTTTCTTCGACTCAAAGCGGAGATTGGAAAGGTTATCGTCGGTCACGGAGACGTTGTAGAGACCGTCCTTATCGCGCTGTTCGCGGGCGGAAACGTGCTGCTTGAAGGGGTACCCGGGCTGGGAAAGACGCTGCTGGTGCGGACGCTCGCCCAGACATTAAGTTTACCGTTCAGTCGCATTCAGTTCACGCCCGACTTAATGCCCGCTGATGTCATCGGTACCAACATCGTGATGGAAGACCCCGAGACCGGCCGCCGCCGCTTTGAGTTCCAGCGCGGGCCAATCTTCGCTCAGATTGTGCTCGCCGATGAAATCAACCGTGCTACTCCGAAGACTCAGTCCGCCCTGCTCGAAGCGATGCAGGAGCGGAGTGTGACGGTCGCGGGTATTACGTACAAACTTAATAAACCGTTCCTCGTGCTCGCTACACAAAACCCCATTGAGCAGGAAGGGACCTACCCGCTTCCCGAGGCGCAGCTGGATAGATTTATATTTAAGATCGTCGTAGGATACTCGCAACTTGATGACCTTATTACCATTCTTGATCGCACGACGGCCACCGAAAACCCAGAAGTCTCCGCACTTCTGGACGGCCCTGCTATTCTTGAGATGCAACAACTGGTGCGGGGCGTGATAGTCAACCCGGATGTCAAGGAATACGCGGCGAGGCTCGTGCTCGCCACCCACCCCGGCACAAACACCGCCGCGGGAGGAGCGACCGGACCGACAAACAAGTATGTGCGCTGCGGCGCATCTCCGCGCGGCGCGCAGTCGCTGTTGCTGGCCGGAAAGGTTCGCGCCTTGATCGAAGGGCGATTCCAGGCAAGCATCGAAGATATCAAGCACGTTGCGGTTCAGTGCCTCCGCCACCGGGTGTTACTTAACTTTGAGGCAGAGGCCGATCGAATCGATCAAGATGTTCTCGTTAAACAAATCATGGACCTTACGGCGCGCGAGCCCGTCGGAGTTCGCAGGCCGGTTGGCGTCTGACCCTTGAAAATAGCGAGTTAGTTTCAATGGTTATCATGCCGAGGCAAGTAAAGCTACAAAGGTTCCGATCGCTGCCTCAGCACCCCGCACTTTCCCTCCACCACCCGAGCACTTCATGCGTTTACATCAGGAAAGTTACGGTCCTTCCACTACCGGCGTATCGAGCGACCGTCGCTGCTCCGCAGCCGCGTCCCCCCGAAAGTCCGCGGGTGATTGCTCGCGGGCCGCGACGAGCCGCTCGTGGACGTTGCTCCTTTCGCTATTCACCGCCTCGCTTCTGTTTCCGGCGTGCGCCCAGCCGCCCGCTGTGAAGCCGAAGATATCAGGGCTGGCTTCGTACGCGACCAACATTGATAACGCCTATGTTGGAAGTTGGAAGGCAACAAACGGAGACGTTTTCGCCATTGGCAGCGGTTCGGACGACACGTTAATTATTGTACAGTCCAAGAAATTGGGCGGGGCCGAAGCGCTCAGCGGGCGGATTATTAATGTGAACGGCACTTACTTCGGCGAGATCGCCATCCCCAGCGGGGGTCCAGATGCAGTGCCCGTCTTTGCGTACGCCAAGTTTCAGGCGCGGCTTAACTCGCTTGAATACACGCCGATCAGCGCTGAATGGCTGCGTGTCGCGGTCTCTGGAGACCCCGGTGTTGCCTTCGGATCCGCTGCGTCGGTCGACGCCGCTGCGGGCGGCGTGGTCGTGCAGTCTCCCGCGCGTCTCTTCCAGCTTCTTCAACTCGC
>CAYVFW010000021.1:0-28729 GCA_964450325.1 uncultured Phycisphaeraceae bacterium
CGTAAGATTACAGTGATCGACGGGGGGATTGCCTATTGCGGCAGCCAGAATATGGCGGATGAGTCGTTTCGCGCCAAGCGCAGCAAGCGCCTGGGGCCGTGGATCGACACGACGGCGCGGCTTGAGGGTCCCGGGGTGCATGCGCTGCAAACGATATTTCTCCGGGATTGGGGCTACGACAGCGATGAAGAGATGGGCGACCTGGCGGAGTATTTCCCGCACTGCCCGATGGTGCCGGAGGGAAGCGTTGTGCAGGTGGTTCCGAGCGGGCCGGGGGTAGCCGCGCCCCATGCGATTCATCAGGTGCTGCTGGCGATGTTACACGCGGCCCATGAAGAGATCATAATGACCACTCCTTACTTTGTCCCCGACGAGGCGATGATGGCGGCGCTGATCAACGCGGCTTTACGGGGCGTGCGGGTTACCTTGGTCGTCCCGGACAAGCTGGATGCCATGCTTGTCGCGGCGGCATCGCGGTCGCATTTTGAGGAGTTACTGGAAGTGGGTGTTACTATCATGCAGCATGAGGAGGGGCTGCTGCACGCGAAGACGGCGACGATTGATCGATCGTTGTGTTTAGTTACGTCAGCCAACATCGATATCAGGAGTTTTTGGCTTAACTTCGAGGCGAGCATGGTGGTGTACGACAAGGATGTGACGGGGATGATGCGGATGCTTCAGACCAAGTACATCAGCGAATCCAAGCAGCTATTTGTGGACGAATGGCGCAAGCGGCCGTTGTGGATGCGGTTTGCGGACAACGTGGCGCAGCTTTGGGGCCCTTTGTTGTGATGGCCAGAGGTGGCATGGGCGGAAGGTCAGTGAACTTATAGTGAATCGCCGTTGGAGGCGATAACACCCCGGTACCAGTGGGCCGATTCCTTGAGTGTGCGCTTGAGTGTTGAGAAGTCGACGTGGATAAGCCCGAAGCGCTCTTTGAAGCCCTGCTGCCACTCGAAATTGTCCAAGAGAGACCAGTGGAAGTACGCGCGGATATCCGCTGAGCCATCGGCACTGGCGCGACGGAGCTCTCGCAGGTAGCGGCGGGTGTAATCAATGCGTTGATGATCTCTCACTTTTCCGTCCAAGTCTACCCAGTCTAAATTCGAGAGCCCGTTCTCGGTGATGCAGATGGGAGTTTTGTAACGTTCGTAGAGAAACTTGCACCCCCAGTAGAGAGCTTGCGGAATGATAAACCAGCGCAGCGCGTTTTGAGGATGGCCCGGCGGGAAGGGCACCTGCACCGGACGCCCGTTCTCGCCGCGACGGAAGACCTCGGCGTCGTAAATGTTCACGCCGTAAAAATCAAGAGGTTGGCGGATGAGCTCCATGTCTCCCGGTGCGGGCGTTGGCGCATCTACGCCGTAGAGACGTAATCCGTCTTCAGGGTATGAGCCGAGCACGACCGGATCGGCGAGCCAGGTGTTGTTCCAGAAATCTTTGCTCGATACGGAGTTGTTTTGTTCGCGGGCTGCATCAATATCCTGCTGGGCGGGGAGCGAGCTGGACTGGTCGCCGGCTTCTTGGAAGAGACTGGCGTGGTAAGGAACCTTAATTCGACCGATGGGCGCCCAACCGACCTGGCCGGGCAACTTAGCGCGGGCGCGGAGGGTCTGGGCGGCGCGGCCGTGGCACATGAGGGCATGATGCGCGGCGAGCAACCGCTCCTTGTGATTGAGGCGGTTGCCGGGCGGGTGAAATCCTTCGCCCTCGCCAGGGCCCAGGAAAATGTGGGGCTCATTAAGTGTAATCCAGTTGGTCACGCGGTCGCCCAGGCGGTCGGCGACCGCCGCGGCGTAGTCGGCGAACCAGTGCGAGATATCACGATTGAGCCAACTACCTCGGTTGTGGACGGCTTGGGGTGTGTCCCAATGGAAGAGCGTGACCCAGGGCGTAATATTACGAGTAAGCAGACTGTCAACGAGTTTATCGTAAAAATCCAGACCAGCTATATTTACTTTTCCGGTACCTTCGGGCATTACCCGGGGCCACGAGAGGGAAAAGCGGTACGCTCTCAGCCCGATCTGACTCATGAGATCAACATCTTCTTCGTAACGGTTATAGTGATCGCACGCGATATCGCCGGTGTGACCCTGGTAGACCTGCCCGGGCGCTCGGGAGGTGTAGTCCCAGACAGAGAGGCCTTTGCCGTCTGCGTTCCAACCGCCTTCAATCTGATAGGCCGATGTAGCGGCACCCCACACAAAGTCTTTAGGGAATGTCATAAGTCAGGACCTTAACGCGGGCGAGGTGGCTTGCTGGGCGGGGGAGGAGATACGAAGGTTAACAGGTTAAAACGTTTGAATGATAACCTTCGCGGGCATTTCATTTACGATCACCTCGCCGCGGGGAGTTGTCAGCGCGGGCTTATCATTGACGGTGGCCCGCTGTATTGCGTTGAGTGATGGAGACGTGACGACGATGCCGCCGGGCGGGGGAGTGACGTCACCGGTGAGTGTGATCGTAAACTGATTCTTGCTGCGAACGACTCTGCAGCTTAATTTTCCGTAGTGCGAGGGCATGTCCTGGAAGGCGACGCCTTCAGCGCGGACCCACGATTCTGGAACCCCGGCAAGAATCACAAGTGATGAATCCTCCGCACGCTCAAAGAGAAAGAGGGAACGAAACGAGTTCATAAAGTCGCTGGCGCACCATGTGTGTGGGGAATCGCCAATAAACTTGGTCGCGCGAGGTTCGCGCCACACCACCTCTTGCCACTGCCGCCACGCGCTAGGGCGTTGCTGGGAGATAAACCAGTTCATTGAATCTAGCGCACGGCCACGATCTCCGACGCGGACGAACGCGCCAACGTGTCGAAGCTCGTAGGGAGTGAATGCTTCCCAGGTCGCGGGAGTTACATCTCGCCGCGATGTGAACTCGGACCAATAGCGATCGAATGTGGCGGCGAGGGACTTGGCGGGAAGCACGGCGGCGGCGTTCGTGGGGAAGAGCGCGATCGTGGTGGAAGTGGAATCGAAGTCTCCAAGTTCGACGCAGCCGGGGAGGTACGTGATATTGTGAGCGGCCTGGGTTGCTGCGATGGACGCGGTGAGATCTTTAGCAAAGGTATCGCGGGCGCGCTTCCAGAGCGTTGCCTGTGTCGGTTCCCCTAACACTCCCGCTATCGCGATTGCGGAATCGAATCCGCTGAGTGTAAAGTAGTTATCCCAGTAGGAGTGCATCGGTTTCGCAGAGTAACCCTCGTGGCTGATGGATTCGGGGACCATTCCAAAGAAAGCGGAGATGGGGACGGGTGGCTTGCCAGGTTCCTGACGCGTGGCGTTCTCGCGTTGAAACTCAGCAGTGCTTCGCATGGCTGTCATGTACTGAAGATAACTGACCGCCTTCACCACCCGCGGTAATTGCGACTTTAAGAACTCGATATCTTTGGTGAACTGGAAGTAGTTCCACAGCGCGAAGAGATATTGGCCGGTGCTGTCGTTCTCGTCGACAGGGTCCGCGCCTCGACTATCCACGACGCACGGAATCTTCCCGAAGTCGTACTGGAAACCTCCATACCACGAGAGAAAAGGCTTGGCGAGTTCCGGGAAGCCTGCTTCCAACATCGCCGCGGATGTCAGTGCCCCATCACGCATCCACGATCGTTCGTAAGTACGGCTACCGGGCTGAAAGGCCTGGCCGTCCATATTAATTAATATATGGGCGGCTGCGACATACCAGGATTCGAGCATCGGCTGGGCCTCGGGGGGAAGTTGCAGCCTTGTGCGGACGAGTGTTTTCATCCAGGAGTCGGCGATGAGGGAAGTGGCCCTTTGAAAAAACGGATCGGGATTGGCAGCCGCGGCGTCGAGCCGCGGTGGGGGAGTGGTGGCATGGAGCGGGATGACAATCCACCAGCGCTTGCTAGTGTCGGGAGGCAAATCGTAATCATAAACGATGCCCGCGCTGCACAGATTTCGGGTAAAAGCAGGGGCGGTGGTCGTCGAGTTTTCTGTGGCGGTTGGCGGTGAGGTAGCCAGCGGCGTGCCCGCAAGTATGTCACTGGGCGAAAACCCGGCGTCAAACGTCGAGAAAGTTTGAGCGTCGGGCTTCGTGTAAAAGACCACCGCGCGTTCGCCGTTCATAATTAGCGTGGTGGGTTGGCCAGCCTGGGGTGGCTGTACGGTCACAGAAGTTAGTTTGCCCGCGCCGCCCTCGATGTTAAGCCGCTGCCAGGGGGGCAGGACTTGAAACGGGCGAAGGGCGAGGAGAAGGCGGCCCGCTTTTGGGGCTTGCGAAGTATTGGTAACTTCATAGCAGGCGAGCACGGAAGAATCATTAATCCTGCCCTCGCCGATAAACGTCATCGTAAGATCAAGACCGTCGTAACTCCGCTGTACGACGGGGAGCGGGAGCATCTTGTCGGCGAGCGATTGGGTGTGCGTGCCGTCGGCCCAGGAACGCACGAGGGGAATCGAACCTGCGTTGCCTGCCTGTTGGCCGGGGGGAGTTTCAATGATAAACGGCTCTACCGAGAACTCGCCCTTGAAGGGCTCTAGAGTTCCATCTTCGCTTACGAGCGCTTCGAGACGGTCGCCGGGTGCGCCTACTACAGTCCAGTAAGTTTGCTCTCCCGTGAGGCTTCGCGGGAGCGACCCACGAGGAAGGTGGGAGCCAACTGACGCGACAAGAGTGTTGGCTGAATCAGCGAATCCGATCTCCTCAAAGCGAAGATTCTGGACGCCGGCGGCGCCGGGATTTGCGGTAGGCGAGAAGGTAAATTTTACAAAGCGTGCGTAGGTATCGTTAAGCGGGAGGATCGTCCGGGAACTGCTCACGGGCGACGGGGCGCTCGCGATGGTGCTCCACTGCTGGCCGTCGAGGCTGGATGTAACTTGAAAGGAAGCCGGGGCGAAGCCGGCCTCCCAGTCGATCGTAATTCCGCCGAAACCGCGGGGGGGCGATGACGCGCCGAAGTCGTACTGTAACCAGACCGACTTATTATCTTCATAGTCGTCGATGTCGGACTGCCAAGCGGTCGATGGGTCGGCGTCGGCGAGGTTCGAGGGGTCGTGAAGAACGCACATCCGGGAGGATGCGGTGATGGTGGGGGTGGCGGTGTATGGGAGGGGCGCTGGCTGCTGCTCGATCGTAATGTCGCTCAGTTCCACCGTTCCCTGGCCACCCTCGCTCGCGGTGATCGCGAACTCGAGGGCGCCCAAGCGTTTAAGCTCGGCGCGATCCCCACCTGGTCCCCATGCGAACGAAAACTTACGACGGGGGAGTGAGAACCGATGAGCCTCCCCCGTGACCAGCGGACGCTCAACATACCACCAGACATTGTCGCCCACCGGGTCGGCGGCGATGCCCCGCACCGAGCCATCGACGAGCTTACATTCGAGCGTGTTGGTGGCTCCGCTTGCGCTCGCTGTGAATGCCACACGATAGTAAGGCGGCAGGTCGATATTAAGCGGTAGCCTCGCGATGACGTAACCAGCGTTCTTCTGAAAGTCGTAATCAACTTTCACGACGCGCGTGGAGCGACCGCCTGGCACTTCCCGTTCGGAAACATCTAAACTGGCCTTCACGCCCGTCGACGGGGAAAGACTCCACTGCGGCAGAGGGGTAGCGCCGGGGATCGAGGCATTCTGTGGCGTGGGCGCATCGCGGTACACTTCTTGCGCGGCAGCCACTCCGCTAAACGACAACGCGAGCAAGGCGATCACAAATCGGGGGCGCTTAAACATGCAGCGTGAGCGTAGGTATCAGCATCCCGCTTGCCACAGGACGAAGAATTGCTCCACATCTGTCCCATCGGTGCCTCCGTCTTCGGTAATATCCGCGTTGCCTAGCACCCAATCCGCAAAAAACGCATCGACATCGCTGCCATCCACTCCGCCATCCTCGTTCCAATCGCTCGGGCAGCCCAGATTGCCTTCGCAACTGGGATATTGGCCGGTGAGCACCGTACTTACACTCATTGGTCGCAGCAGTTCGGCGAGGCCCAGCGCGCCCAGCGCGACATCGGGAAGGCCAGCGGAGTTGGGTGAGTAGGCCGGATCAACCTGCGATCGGCGGTAAAGAATTGACGCACCCGACTTGAAAGTCTGCCGCGCGCCGCTGCGATAGGCGTGGTACGCCGCGGCGGCGGCGTTGATTGGACCACCATCGGCGCGTATGGGTGAGGTGCTGGCGGCCATTGCGAGTAGCGATGTAAAAGTCGTTACATCTCCGGGGTGGTTGGTGAGGCTGTCGGCGTGGTAGCCGCCCCATTCAGACTTCGTTGTACCTGCGGAGAAGACGGTGTAATATTTCGGTCCCGCATCGTCGTTCCACGCGGCGTGGTTCAGTGCGAGATTCGTGATGTGTTCCTGCCAAGCGGGATCGGCGCGGTACTGCGCCATCGTAAGTTGCGGGTAGAGCGAGATGAAAGCTGGCAGAAAGCCGCTGCCGCTGTTACTGGTTACCCGCCGATTGCTTACGAGCGAGGCAGAGGGCCACATAGGTCGGTTCAACCAGGCTGCTGCGTTCTGGGGGCCAGTGGTGAAGCCGTACACGCCAGCCTGTTCGGCAAAGATTACGCTCTCGTGCCAGCCCGACGAGATCGACGCTGGATCACGGCCCCCCGCCTGAAGGCCTTTGAAGTACGTTCGGCGCGAGGAATCAAAGTAACTGTCCCAGTTTCGAACGTTACAAATAATTGAGTTCGCTGCGATGCGGATCGAGCTATCGGTTGGGTAGTAGGCCCGTGCGCGTGCCGCGGCGAGCACGATCTTCATCGTGGAGAGGGTCGCAAACTCCGGGTCCCAGCCTGGCTTCACCTGGCCGTCGCTAGGGTTGATCCAGTGACGGAAGATCCCATCCGCGGATGAGACCGGCGCGATCTGGTCGGGCGCCAGACCGGCGTATCGGGTTAAGATCGTTCTAACCAGTGCCTGTGCTTGGGGGTCGCCGTTCACGTGATCGCTCATGAGGAGCAAGAGCACGACCCACGCCGCGGCATCGGGGGTTGCGGGGTGAAACCGCGACCACGAAGGAATTACGTCTGCGTCGATAACCCAACCAGCAGGCTCGCCATCTGGGGAAATCAATCCTTTCGCGAACCGCACCACTTGGGAAAACTCATCGGCCTGCCACTGTGAAAACGTAAGCCGGGTGTCGCTGTTGTCGCGAACGCGAAGGCTTTGGGTGACAGTGGAGAGAAGCAGCGAACCGTCGGAGACGGCCGAAAGCCCCGTGGGAGCGAGTAGGGTCGCATCCCCACGTAAGTAAATAGCGCTCGCAAGGGTCGCTGTGCCGCGTGCCATTGGGGGAGTGATGTAACCCACCAGCGGCGAGTCTGGCGGTCCACCGGCTGAATAGGTGTACGCCCAGTAAAGCCCTCCTTGGCCAAGTCCACCGTACTGATCGCTCCATGCCAGAGCGCGGACGGGCGATGAGAGCGTGCCAACCGTCGTCATCACCAGCGAGTTCCCGACAATGGGTGCTCGCTTCAACGTCGAGGAGTTTGCGGCGTAGAGCGTCGATGTAAGTCGATCGATACAAACCGCGGTCGTCGCGGTTGTGACGCCCACCGGGGCCGTGAATAAAAGGGAAGCAGTTGCATCGTTCATCCGCGCTTGATACACAGCGATCTGCCCCGTCTGGCCGAGGTACAACCGGCCGCGAAAATGCTGTATTGTGGGACGGGGAAGCAGATTAAAGCCGCCCAGTTCGGCGCGGAGGAAGACCGAGAGCTGATCGGTGTAAGTATCATAACGTAATATCGCATCGCCGGGCTGACCGTCGGTCGCGGCGTTGCTGTCGCAAACGGCGATGAAGAGCAAGCGGCCCGAATCGCTCAACGAGAGTGCGCACGGACCGTCGGCATCGGTGTTGAAAGTCATCCACGGGAGGAGCGCAGATAGTTCAGTGCGTGAGATGGTGCGCCGGAGTGCCGCGTCGGCATCTCGGACTTCGATCGTGTCAACGCGGGAATCGGCGGTTGCTTGAACCCCTGACAGTGAAGCAGCTGCGGTTGCTGAGGGGAAGCCGGGAGCGGCCGCGGGATACGGGCTGGGCGTGGGTTGGGCGATGAGCGGAAAAATTAATATTACACTCGCGAAGGCCGCGGGGAGGAACGTAATCCGAGCGGGACGTTGACGCATGAACAATGGTATCATGGCCCCCCACTGGGCGGGACGCAAACATGCGCGCAGCACACGAAAATGGCATAGTCGGGGCGGCCGTGCAGGTGCGATAATGCTGACGCTGCAACAGCCGCACAGCGGGTGCGACGTAGTTCAAGCAAAGAACGACGCAGCGGCGGTGCTTAAGACGAAGCTGGATGAGGTAATTATAACGTTGCGGCACAGCGGGTTGCTGGGCGAATGGCACCCGTGCAGCTCGCGGACCCGTACCTATGCACGGGCGAGTTGGCAGAATATGTTTCGCTCAGCGAGCCGGGGTCATGTCAGTGCGAGCAGACGGATTTGAACTTTACTTATTGCCGCTCCGTGGGAGCCACCGCTTCGGTTGGGGCATCTGGTACCAGCCGGGTGCCGGGCGCGGCCTCCGTCGAAACTGGCTGTTCGTCCCACCCGCCGCCAAGCGACTTGTAGACGCTTATGAGGCTCCGAGTTACGCTTATATCACTCTGTACCTGTTGATCCTGCAGTTCGTAAAGTTCCCGCTGGGCGTCGAGTACGTTGAGGAAGTCGCCAATCCCGCTCCGGTAGCGCTCCGTAGCAAGTGCGAGGGCGCGCTGCGAGGCGTCGGAGGCTTCAAACAGCGACCGCCAACGAGCTTGCTCTTGAATAAACGATGTCAGCGAGTTCTCAACATCTTCGAGCGCCAGAAGGATCGAACGCTCGTACTCCGTGACCGCGGCTTCTTCGCGAGCATTGGCGGCGTTGATTTGGCTGCGGATTTTTTTTCCGTCGAACACATTCCAACGCACCGAAGGGCCGACGTTCCAATACCGGCTGTTCATATCAAAGAAAGTATTGCTCTGCTCACTCTGCAAGCCGAAGGAACCGGTGATTGAGAATCGTGGGAAGAGGTCCGCAGTCGCTACGCCGACCCGGGCCGTCGCCGCGGCGATGCGTCTTTCACTGCGACGAATATCGGGGCGACGGCGGAGCAAATCGCTCGGCAAGCCGATTGGAATTGCCTTAGGGCTGGCCGGAATCGGTGCGGGAGTTGCAAGTTCAGTTAATAACGCGCCCGGTTGCTCGCCAAGGAGAACCGCGAGGCGGTACGCAGCGGCTCGCTGGCCTACGTAAAGCGGTGGGAGTTGGCTCTGACGCGAGGCGAGGATTGAGGCAGATTGCTGGACCTGGAGATCAGATGAAATTCCCGCTCGGGCCAAAGACTTGGTGAGGTCGAGCGTCTCCTGCTGGGCCTTAACGGTCTGATTATTAAGATCGATCCGTTGCTGAAAACCGCGAAGGTCGACGTAGTTTCTCGCTACTTCTGAAACTAATGTTACGGTAATGTCGCGCTCATCCTCGAAGGCCGCAGCCAGGTCGGCATCCGCCGCCGCAACGGCTCGACGGATGCCCCCGAAGACATCAACTTCCCAAGAGGCATCCAAGCCAGCATCGAACAGGCTGTTGCTATCAGAAGGACTCCCAAAGCCATCGTTAATATTTTCGCTTCTGCGTTCGCGGGTGGCACGCCCATTCGCGTCGATGGTGGGGAAGAGGGCCGACTTCTCTACGCCTCGAAGCGCGCGAGCTTCGCGGATTCGGGCCCGCGACAGACGTAAATCCAAGTTACCCCTGATCGCTCGTTGGATGAGGCTATCCAGAAGCGGATCGTTCAGTTGCTTCCACCATTGTGCCACACCGCCAGGAGTAAGCGAAGTTACCGCTGAGGGAAGAATCGCCGCGTTCGCCTGGGTAACGTCAGACCCCGACAACGCGGAAAAGCCAGCATTGAGTTTCTGATCCGGCGCACCCTTAAAGTCGGGGCCGACCGAGCAACCAGGCTGAATCGCCGCGATTCCGCAGAGCGCAACGACGAGGCTGGGCCAAAGGTTTGGTGCGCGCTGGGTAGGAAGGAGAAGTGCAGAACGTGAGTTAGAGGAAGAAGCGCGTGATGGGTCTTGATTCATGGGTTCGCTCGGGTCAGGATAAGTTGATGCAATGAGAGATATCGGCGGAAGAACACTCACCGCGAAGTATCGATGATGTGTGGGCTTGTGATCGAATACGGGAGGGAGCGGTAGAGCTAAATGGGTGAGACTCAACGGAGGCGGGCGATGAAACGGAGTTACGATAGTTGCCTTGACCTAAGTTACGATAGCTGCCTTGTCATAAGTTACGATAGCTGTGTTGGCCTAAGTTACGTCAGGTACCTTGGCTTAAGCTAGGATAGCTGCGCTGAGCTAATAGAAGTGAACCGACGAGATTCGCTAATCTTAAGACTTTGGAGCGGCATCAGGCTTGCCTCCACCATTTAACGTTGGAGCTGAAACATCGTCGGCGGGAGAATTTATGTAAACATCCACTTGCTGCCCAACAAAGACTAAAAGTTGAGCGGGATCAAAGGCGTAGATGACTTGCAGCACGCGAGTATCGACACGCTCCTGGGTGTCGCCGGTAAGGCTTCGTTTGGGCAACACGTAGGGCTCAAATCGTACAAATGTAAGCGGGAAGGTAATATCCTTGTTTCCCTTGATAAACGCTGTCGCGCCAGCGCCTTTGGTCACGCGCCACGCTTCGTGCTCATCAATGTCGGCTCTTACGTGCAGCGGATTCACGGTTCCCATAAGCATGAGTGGCGTCGTAAGTGCGCCGGCGGAGGCGAACTCACCCGCACGAATATTGACCTGCAACACGCGGCCCTCGACGGGCGCTTTTACTATTCGACGCTCGATTTCCGATTTGGCCTGCGCCACTTGAGCGGCTTCGTGATTGATTTCAGCCTGAGCGACCGAGAGGTCCGGCGCCCACGTGCCAGCTTCAAGCAAGGCGAGGTCAGATTGCGATGCGACGAGGCGAGCTTTCGCGGTTTCAACCGCGAATCGCCGGCGGGAGAGATCGTCCGCGCTGACAGCGCGGGCATCGTTTACTTTCTCAAACATCGCCAGTTGCGAGCTCATATCTTCAAGCGTCGCCTGAGCTTCGACGATTCTCGCCCGCGCGGGGGGAAGCACTTCGGGCCTTGTGCCTGCATTTAACTTCACGAGTTTCTGCTTGGCGACGTCCAGGGCTGCCTCGCGTACGCCTAACTGTGCACGCTCTTGAACGTCTTCCAACGCGAACAGCGGATCGCCCGCCTTCACCGCGTCGCCGACTGTAACAAACACGCGCATCACTACGGCCCCCACGGGTGAACCGATGCCGATGTTCTGACTGCTCGCCTCGATCAGACCTGATCCAGCAACGAAGCGGTCGTAAGGAGATCGGGGGGGCTCGATCACCGGTGGTTGCGGAATCGGTGGTTTGGCCCCTTGAACCACGGTGTACGCGGCAAAGATCATGCCAACGATGGCCAAGAGCGGTATGAGGAAGGTTCGGATCATGGCATTCTCGGTGAGGCGAAGGCGTTCGTAACGGGCTGACGTAATAGAATTATGCTAATGGGCTTGTGGCTTGATGTTCCGCGGTGATGCGCCCTTTTCCGGTTGCGATTCGCACGATGCTCCCATCGTCCATCTCGGCGATGCGATCGGCAAACTCAAAGATTCGCTGGTCGTGGGTTACAACCACCAGAGACAGTTCGTTCGCGCTGGCGACGCTACGGAGTAGTTCCATTACTTTCTGTCCTGTCACATGGTCGAGCGCGCTGGTGGGTTCATCGCAAACCAGCAAGCGGGGGCGGTGGACGAGGGCGCGAGCGATGGCGACTCGCTGTTGCTGACCGCCCGAGAGCCGGCTGGGGAAATCATTTACGCGTTCGCCCAGTCCCACCTGTGTAAGCATTACCTTGGCGTCGGCCAGCGCCTTCTGCCTTGGGAACCCGTTGATCAGCAGCGGAACACTTACATTCTCCGCGATAGAGAGCGTTGGAATTAAGTTAAAGGCTTGGAAGACAAATCCAACGTTCTTCCCTCGGAAGCGAGTCTTGGCATCCGACCGCATCTTCGCAAGGTCTTCGCCTAGAACGGTGCACTCGCCGCCGTCGCGGTCGAGGACCGCCGCGATTACCGAAATTAGCGTGGTCTTGCCGCAGCCCGATGGCCCAACGAGCATAAGTAACTCGCCACTGTAGATGTCCAGATCGACCCCGCGGAGCGCTTTCACTGCTGAGTTCCCGCTCCCGTAAGTCTTAGTCACGCCGCGGCAGTAGACGGCGACGGGGCGCACACCCGCCGGGGTTATGTTCGCTGGCATTGGACTGTTGGGCAAGGTGACCATAAAAAAATATGCGATTCTCAAACACCAAAACGAAGGACTTCTACCATAACTTTGGGCCGCCCGCACGATGCGTCGCGGGTCTTGGTCCGCGCCAGGCTAACCTCCCCTAAACACGACGGCGGGCTCTAGCCTCAGCACCTTGGCCAGACCTATGAGTGCCGCGAGCAGTCCCACCACCAGCATCGCTCCGCCTGTCATCGCCAGAATCTCCCATCGCATCAGGAACGCCAAGTCGCTCTTGGCGAGTGCCATCCCCGTCAACGCGACGATCCCCACGCCCAATCCGAAACTTATCCACGTTACGCTGAGCACCTGCACAAGCACCATCTTAACGAGCGTGCTCGCGGGGGTCGCCAGTGCCTTTAGTGTGGCGTAATAGCGCAGGTTGTCGAGCGTGAAGTTTAAAAATGTCTGGCCGGCGATAAGCAAACCGACGACAAATCCCAAGCCAATGGCGATGCCAAAATTAATTAATATGCCTGTGCTCTTGAGGATGTAGTTTCTGGTCACCTGCTCAAAATCGGCGCTCGTTCTAGCAATGTACTGAGTGGACGATTCGATGCCGGCCTTCACGGCTGTGACCTCAACCCCCGGCTGGCGGGGGTATTCGATGGCGGTGGCAATTATTCGTATCGAAACCAACTCAAACCCCTCGGCGAGAAACAGCTTCCTGGCCGCGGCAAGGATCTTATCCCGGGGGTCATTCCGCTGTCGATCTCTTCTTTGTTCGGATGACATTCTTAAACTGTGCGTACATTGAATTACTAAGCATCGTTCAACGATTTAAAGCTGTTAGTTTACCGAACGATGTTCACTCAGTCAAGCCTAAACCTTGAGGTTGTTTGCACCTCTCCTCACAGATTCAAGTCCAAACCAATTCGGACAAGTCGGATCATCCCCTAAAGACAATTGCCGGTTCCAGCTTCATGACTTTCCACAAGCTCAGCATCGCGGCGAGCATGCAGATGATGACTACCGCGCACCCTGCGACGGCCAAGAGTTGCCAGGTGAGCCGAAAAGCCAAGGGAGTATTGCGCATCGCGTAGCCGAACCACGAAGCCCCGCCTATTCCCAGCCCATAGCCGACCACCGCGACGCTGACGGCTTGCAGCAGGATCATCCGCATCAGCGTCGCGTCTCGTGCACCCATCGCCTTGAGCGTGCCGAGGTAACGTAAGTTATCGAGGGTGAACGAGAAAAACATGAAGCCGGTGATCACCGCCCCGATGATAAACCCCAGTGCCACCGCGATACCAAAGTTAATTGGAATACCTGTATTGTTGACAAAGTACATCACGGTCTTCCACTTAAACTCAGACTGCGTGTAAGCCGCCAGCCCGGTCTGTGCGCTGATGCGCTCGCAGAGAGCCGCAGAGTTCTCGCCCGCTGCGGAGTTCACCAGAATGAACGTAAGCTGCTTGCGTTCGCGTGGGGCGTATTGCACCGCGCGGCTGAAGGTGGTGTAGATGATCGGCTGGCTCTGAAAGCTGCGAGTGTTCTGCGAGATTCCAACGACCACGCCTCGTTTATCATTTAACTCCATGGTGTCCCCGACCCTGAGGGGCACGCGCGGCCCGCCGGGAAGGGGCGAAGGCTTGGCCAGACGCGTGGCCGCGCCTATCGCGTCAACAATCACCGCGTCGGCGCGGCGCAAATCTTCGACCTTTCCCTCCAGCATAGCGGGCGGACCGCCGGTTAACGTTGAATCGTCTAATCCGATTATGCTGCAGTTTTGAAACTCGCCGTTGTCAAGCCGTACCCGAAGTAGACCCTTATACATCGGCGCGGCGAACGCCACTCCTTGGACGCCGCGCACGCGATTGAGCGCGGTTGACTGCATCGGCTTGGTGTCGTCAATAAACTGAACCTTAGGGTCCATCACCCAGATGTCAGGGCCCCCGCAATCAGTAATGAGAGCGAAGGTGCGGGTCATGAGCCCAACAAAAATCGAACCCTGCTGGGTGATCACCATACTCGCCAATGTAACTCCCATGACGATGCCGAGATATTTAGCGCGGTCGCGCAGCAACATCTTAAGCGCAAGCAAGTTCATCGCACAGCTCCCATCATTGCTTGGGGCGGGTGAGCTGTGCCGATGGAACGCGGCTCGCCAAGGGCTTGCTCCTCTAACTCTCGCCGGAGCCCACGAATGGCTGCCAGCGAAAACGCGGCGATGTGCTCCGCCAATGAGATTACAATGGCGTGCCGTTCGGCAGTGTGCCGCCGCGATTGCGGCTGAACCCGCACCGCGGCGAGCGGCGAGAGGCTCATCATGCGTATGACCGGCTCACAGTGCTTATACATAAGGCACTGACCAATAATGCTGTTGCAAACCCGCCGCACCCGTTCTGGTACGTGCTCAAAAGACAATCCTTTCACGGCAGACGCAGCGGGCGTGTCGATGCCCTCGATCACTGCATCCCTCGAGACGCTCATCGGGACTTCCGCCTGAAAGTTTGTTTGTGTTTCGTTCAACAACTCAGTTACGATGCCCACGAGAACTGAGTAGTTTGGATGTATCGCAAACTTCACGAGAGACTCCAAAGCGTGCGTGGGCTCGACCATCTCCCGTGTCATCAGTCGCCCGTGCCATGAAGGCCGACCGTCATCGAGCATCTTTGATAGCAGCTGCGTGATGAAGTTGCGCAGCTGGGCAGACGGATCAGCAGTTTTGTTGTTATCAATCGGATATTGAAGTCGGCCTAGTTCAAGCGAATAATCGATCACCGCGGCGTATAGCCCATTCTTATCACCAAAATGATAATTGATCGCAGCCACGTTTGCCCCCGCTCTCGCGCAGATCTCACGAACAGTTACGTTGCGAAAGCCCTTCTGCGCGAACGCCTCGCCCGCGGCCTCGATCAGCCGCTGGCGCGTTGTGGGTATTCCGATAGTCGGATCAAACTCAGCGATTCGCGCGGCCGCGCTGAGCCCCGATACGCGGAGCTCAGCTGAACGCTTCTCCATGACCCGCCTTGCACTACTTTTATTTAACGCCGATGCCCGCTCGACACGTATGGAGGCGGAAGCAGACTTCAGCGCCGAGGCGTCTTCGCCGCCGCGTTGGCTGGCGAGCGCGGAAACATTTGTTGCCGCCGTCGGAGCAGGAGCGGAGGCGAGCACACTTCGCAGCGGGCGTTTATCGCTTTTCTTCACCCAACAAGTGTTTCATACATCTGTTTGAAAGTCAATCGCGCTCGAAACGATTTCTTGGCGTCTGCCGCTTCCCTTGCCGCGGCGGGTACAGTGATTGCCATGCAGCATCCGCCCGACGGAACGGGTCTTATCGCCCACGACTCTTGGCTGACACCGTATGCGGACAGCCTTCGCCATCGGTACGCCCGGTATAAGCAGGTTCGAGCGGAGATCATCGCCCAAGAGCAGTGCTCGCTAGCCGATTTTGCGCTGGGCCACCGTCGATTCGGCTTCAACGCGGGCAATCACAATGGCGTCAACGGAGTTTGGTACCGGGAATGGGCACCGAATGCGAATGGGCTTTCACTCATTGGCGACTTCAACGGCTGGGACCAGTCTCGCCACGTGATGACGCGCGACAGCTTCGGGGTTTGGAGTGTCTTCGTTCCCGACTCTGCGGGCAGTGCTGCGAATCCAATCGAGTCAGGTTGCGTGAAAGTACGCGTCTTTACTTTGAAAGGGGCCAGCGATCGGCTTCCCGCTTATGTTCAGCGCGTCCTGTTTGATGCCGATGGCACCAACGCCCGCGGGGTTGTGCAGTTGGCCTCTTCGTATCAGTGGGTTCACAACTGCCCGCCGTGTCCCGCCGCGCCGCGCATCTACGAAGCTCATGTAGGAATGTCTAGCGAGCAGGGGCGCATCGCTACTTTCGATGACTTTCGGACCACAGTATTGCCCCGCGTCGTTGGCGGTGGATACAACACAATTCAGTTTATGGCGGTGCAGGAGCACCCGTATTACGGCTCGTTCGGTTATCACGTAAGTAACTTTTTCGCCGTCTCGTCGCGATTCGGCACGCCGGACGATTTTCGAAGGTTAGTTGACGCAGTGCACGGCGCGGGCGTGCGGGTTGTAATGGACCTCGTCCATAGCCACAGCGTTAAGAATACGGTGGAGGGGCTCAACGGCTTTGACGGCACCGACCACCAATATTTTCACGCCGGTCCCAAAGGGCAGCACCCCGCGTGGGATTCGCTTCTGTTTGATTACAGCAAACGCGAAGTCCAGCGGTTTCTTCTGAGCAACATCCGCTACTGGCTCGATGAGTTCCGCGTCGATGGCTTCCGGTTTGACGGCGTCACCAGCATGATGTACCAGCATCATGGGCTCGGGCAGGGCTTCTCGTCATATGACGATTACTTACGCTGGAACATCGATGAAGATGCTCTGACTTATCTTCAGCTCGCCAACGAGGTTACTCACACACTCCGCCCTGATGCAACCTGCATCGCCGAGGATGTCTCGGGCATGGTGGGGCTATGCCGGCCGCTTGAGGAAGGCGGAATTGGCTTTAATTACCGCCTCGCGATGGGCCTCCCCGACTATTGGATCGGTCTGCTGCGGGAGCGTCGGGACGAGGATTGGAAGATGGATGAGATCTTTTCAACCCTCGCCAACCGGCGTCATATGGAAGCGCACATAAGCTACTGTGAAAGCCATGACCAAGCCTTGGTCGGCGACAAAACCATTGCCTTCTGGCTGATGGATAAGGAGATGTACTGGCATATGAATAAGGGGGGGCGCAACGCGACGATAGATCGCGGTATCGCCCTACATAAACTTATCCGGCTCCTGACATTCGCGATAGGGGGGGAGGGTTACCTTAACTTTATGGGTAACGAGTTTGGGCATCCTGAATGGATCGACTTTCCCCGCGCGGGAAACAACTGGTCGTTCCACTACTGCCGTCGTCAATGGAGTTTGGCGGATAATCCGGAGTTGCGTTATCAGGGCCTGGCGGTGTTTGACGCCGCGTTACAGGCGCTCGACGAAAATCACCAGATACTCTCCGCCGCGCCCGCCGAGAAGCTTCTCGTCCACGAAGAAGACAAGCTTCTCGTGCTTCGCCGCGGTCAACTTATCTTTGCGTTCAACCTCCACCCCGACCGCTCGCGAGTGGGTGTAATGGCACCGTTATACGGTTCTATCAACGCGGGTGACCCCGTGAAGATCATTCTCAATACCGATGCCGTTGAGTTCGGTGGCTTCGGCTCGATTCTGGAGAATACCTCTTACACCGTCGATGCAAACGGCGCTGACCGCTCGGTCAGCATCTACCTGCCCGCCCGTACAGCGCAGGTGCTGCGAGTGGGTAAGTAACCCAGGCCAGATGATGGCGGCGGGCTGTGCTTGCAACATAATATAAAGCCTTCGCACGGCCAACCCAAACTCAGAGTGTAATATTACGATGGGCTTGGCAGCCAGATAGTCTGACCGTTGCAGTCGTCGCGGCTCCCGACAACGCATGCTGCGACCTCCGCCGCGACAGTTTCGGGTGAAAGCGTCCTGCTCCGCGGCAGTCTCGCCTCATCCACTATGGTCCGCAGCAACGCCGTTTCAACAGCGCCCGGAGCGATCGAGAATCCTCTTACGCCACATTTCCCAACCTCCGCGGCCCCCTGCTGGGCCACGCTCTTGGCCAGCAAGTTCAGACTGGCCTTCGCCGCGGCGTAAGCAAAGAGCTCCGGAAAAGGATCAGCAGTGGCCATCGACGAAATATTAACTACTGCGGGACCGATTATCCTTTGGGCCGAGTGCCGGGGCCGATCCGATAGGTTAAGCTGCAAATCAACCGCCCTAGTCGCGGCTTCATCATCTGCCTCGCCTGATTGCCAATCATTTATCCGAGCGGCGGAACGCAACAGCCAAGGCCAGGCGCGAGCAATTATAATTGTCGGCGCCACCGCATTCAGCGCGAATACCTCTTCTACCATCGGCGCCGTCGTCTGAGCGATTGTCGCCGATGGTGACCATCCCGCATTATTAACTACAATATCTAGTCGGCCACGCCACCCTGCCGCCTCGTCTACCAGCGACGCGGCTTCGGCCGACTTTCGCAAGTCACACGCAATCACATGCCCTCGCATAATTAAGTTCTTCGTTTCAACCAATGATTCAGGCCGTCGTCCCGCAAGCACGCACGCAATGCCCAGCCGGTCCAAGGCCGTTGCAATGGCCCGACCAATCCCGCTTCCAGCCCCGGTGATGAGTGCGACGGAATTTTCAGACGGTGTCACCGTGAAAGCATATCTGGCGATGGTCGCTCGAGATTAATCGCCCGTACCGCCCGCGCTCCAGATCCATTCCGAAAGTGCGGTGCGTCTCATATTTCCCGAGGTTATCGGTGCCCCAACCGCTGCTGCCAGCGAGTAGAAACCAGCTCGCAACTTCCCCAAAAAACGCGCAACCACCGGTGTACAGTATTGCTTGCGGGCGTAGCTCAGTGGTAGAGCGACGCGTTCCCAACGCGTAGGTCACGGGTTCAAGCCCCGTCGCCCGCTTTTACCACTTCTCTGCAATCTATCCGATTGCCGCTAGCGAGCGAAGGCGTCGGGGCAACGCCACGTCGCCTCGCACTGAACGTGGTTGTTCTGATTTTCGACTGTGTCGCTTTGTTTTGCCCCTGGCCTGAACGCCGCAGACACACCGCTTGATCCCGTTCACAGCAGGAACGCTGCGCACCGCATTCATATTTTGCCGGGCGCCCCACGGTCCTAGCGAAAACTATGTCGAACCCCTCGCGACGCGCGACTATTCAGCGTCAAGCAGCGCCGCTGGGCAACCTCGAATTCTGTTTAGATCATCCCTCCGCACCCCAGCCCTGCTGCAAATCCGAAAGTGCCCAGGAGAGGACTTGAACCTCCATGCCCTTACGGGCGCTACCACCTCAAGGTAGTGCGTCTGCCAATTTCGCCACCTGGGCGGTGGATTCCGGCGACTTTCCAGAGCGAAACCTCTCTCCAGGCTTCGATCCGAAAGGCACGCGGAATTTGTGGAGAGAAATATACGCCGCGTTTCTCAACTCTCAACTTGAAACCGCAAGAGTTCTATTGAATCTAACAAAACACTAACTTAATAAGAGGGTGTCCACGTTCGCGCCCCCAAGCAGCTTCATAGCCGAGCGAGCTTTAGACTGCCTCGTTGCCGGGCTCTACCGATGCTTCGAAGGGGCGATAAGTCGCCTATTCGGCGACCTACCCTCTGGTCCCGCGCGAGTTCAAGCGTTCGGGTGAACGCTCATTGTTGGCTCCAGTCACAGATCCTCATGCAACTTACTCCCCCCAGATCTATGAAAACACCGTCGTCCGAATCGCTGGCCGCGTCTATCGCCCGCGAGCTTGCAAAATCTCGTGCCAGTTTTGGACCGCAAGCCACGGAATTAGCCCCAACACCTGGAACTGTTGAAGTAGTGATTGCATTCGCCGCGGCGACTTCCGCCCAGCCCGCGACGTACCGCATTGAACGCGAGGGCGACGCTCTCTTCGTAAGTCTGGTCATGGCGGACCGCTGGCAGAGTCACTCCATAGAAGCGCACTTGTTGCACACCGGCGACAAAATAGAAGAGCTAGTGGCAGAAGAACTAGCGGAGCTTGCCTTTGTGGTGAGCGGCGAGAGCCGCAGGCCCAGCGAGCATTTCCGGTCGGAAGATAAACTATTTACATTCCGTACGCGGCTTGCTCCAAGCGCGCACGACGAGTCCGCGCCCCGCGTAGCCGCGGCGTGGTTGGCGGCGTATGAGGCCGCATTTCGGCAGTTGGGCGATATGGATGCCCTGAACGACCAGGATTAGTGGTCGCAGGTCGAGAGAGTGAAACGTTACGATGCCTCTTCGTGTGCTCATGCTAGGCTGGGAGTTTCCGCCCTTTATAAGCGGTGGGCTTGGCCGCGCCTGCTTCGGGCTCACGCGAGCGCTTGACGCGGCGGGAAGCGAAGTCATATTTGTGCTCCCTCGCGCCATTAATCAACGGCGCTTTGTCGCCTCCGAGCACCATCGTAAACTTACATCTCGGACGACCCTCTTGGCGCCCGCCGACGCAAGCGATGGGAGCAGTAGGGACAATCATCGCGATTCGGCCGCTCCGGGCGTTGACGAATTTGAGTTTTCCGCGACAGCTTCATCCTCCGGCGACCTAACTCCCGACTCCAGCACCTTCTCTCTCACCGAACATGGATTCGCCAAGGCGAGATTCATTAGGGTTCAATCAACCTTTTCCAGCCCTTATGCTCCGTTTACGACCGGCCGAGCTCAACCTAGACAGTTTGAAGCCGCGATGATCAGCAACTGGCTAGAGCAGACGGATCCCGCCGCGTTTTTGCCTGCGGGAGACATCTTACCACCAGTCGTTCCCCCGCTTAAAGGCGGGGGCGACTTCGCGCCAATCTCGCTCGACGTACCGGGCCTGAGGGTTGGCGGTAATGCTGAGAATCCCTACGGTTCCGATCTCATCGGAGACGCCTACCGCTACGCACGCCTCGCGGTCGCCATGACGGCGCACGAACAATACGACGTTATTCACGCCCACGATTGGCTTACATTTCCGGCCGCGCAGATGCTCTCGCAGATCTCCGGCAGACCATATGTGGCCCACATCCACTCCACCGAGTTTGATCGGGCCGGTACGCACGCGAACGCTCGAGTGGTGGAGGTTGAGCGTGCCGGGCTGGCCGGTGCCCATCGTATTATTACAGTCAGCCAACTCACCAAGTCCATCATCGTTCGGCGTCACTCCATAGCGCCGGGTAAAATCGATGTCGTTTACAACGGGATCGATCTCTCCTCGACCTCGTCTCAATCCGCCCCTATCCCTCTCGCCTTGAGGCCTGCCCGCAAGACGGCGGACCAGACGGTTCTCTTCCTGGGTCGAATTACTTTTCAGAAGGGCCCCGAGTACTTTATTCGCGCCGCCAAGCGAGTGCTGGAAGTCCTTCCAAATGTTAAGTTTGTCCTCGCAGGCAGTGGCGACCTCGCGCTGCGAATAATGCAGGAGGCCAACGCATTGGGCATTGGGCAGCGGGTCTTCTTCACCGGCTTTCTTGACGCCCGCGATGTAGATCGCGTCTTTGAAATGGCCGATTGTTACGTGATGCCAAGCGTCAGCGAACCCTTCGGAATCGCCGCGCTTGAGGCGCTGGCGCATCAGGTTCCCGTGATTCTCTCGCGGACCTGCGGCGCTTGCGAGGTGCTCGAACACGTTCTGAAGGTTGATTTCTGGGACTGCGACGACATCGCCAACAAAATAATCGCTGTCTTACGTTACCCCGCGCTCGCCCAGACCCTCCGCGATAACAGCGGGGCGCAGCTCCACCAACTCACATGGTCAGTCGCGGCAGAGCGCTGCGTGGAATCTTACAACGCAGCCGCGAAGTTTCAGGAGTCCGCGCTCTCCGCCGACGCCCCTAACTGAGCCAGCATCCTCGGTATTCCGCGGCGGCCCGCGCGTGCCGCCGCGCTGCCTCCACCAGTCGTTCATCCACCGCAGGCGAAGGTAATGTTACATCTTCTGTGCTCAGGGTCCATGACGAACACCCCTGCCGGACTGAGTCAAAGAGCCCGCTCCCAACCGCCGCGAGTATGGCCGCACCGTACGCCCCTCCGCGATCAACCTCCGCACTCGCCGGACCACCTGCCGCCGGATACGACAACGGCACGCCGAAGACATCCGCCTGCAGCTGCCGCCATAGCAGAGAACGATTACCTCCGCCGCACCCGCGAATCTGGTCGAGCCCGACTCCCGCGCCCCTCGCTATGTCGGCGATCTGCGCCAGCGTGAACGTAACTCCTTCAACCACCGAACGTAACAGATGACACCGACGATGGCTCCCGTTAAGGCCCACCCACGCTCCACGCGCTCGGGCTTCCGCGAACGGGCAGCGCTCGCCCATGAGATAGGGGAAGAACAGCAGTCCGTCGCAGCCCGCGGGGGCGAGCCACGACTCGGACATGACGTCGTTGTAACTCGCGCCGGGCATAAGACAATCACGAGCCCAGCGCAGGGCCAAGCCCGCCGAGAGCGTGCAACCCGTCATGCACCACGAATCTTGCCCAGCTGCCCCACAGAACGTGTGGAGCCTCCCGACGTTCGCGGGTGACCGCGCGGATAAACCAGTACCGGTCGCAACCGCCGCGTCGGCCACGGGTTGGGCATCGTTCAACGGCCGAGTTAAGCACGACCCGTCGTCAAACTGCGGCGTTGCCAAGGCTGCTAGCAGCACACCGCTCGTTCCAATGATACACAGGCCAGCACCCGATGTAACTACACCCTCGCCGACTGCCCCCGTTTGATTATCACCCGATCCGATTATCACGGGTATTGGTGCCTTACCCGTGCTGATGCCCAAGGCTTCGCGAGCCGAAGATGTAAGCTCGCCGACCGTCGCCGTCGACTCGTGAGCAGCGGGGAGTAGCTCTGGATCGATTCCGAAGAGCGAGCATGCTTCCAAGCTCCATTTCCGGCGCGCAACATCAAACAAAAGCGTTCCCGAAGCGTCGCCCACATCGGTCGCGATCGCCCCCGTCATTCGGAAGGCAATATAATCTTTGGGGAGTAACAAGTGCCGTGCCGCTTTCCACATTGCCGGGCGGTTCGATGCCAGCCACAACAGCTTTGGTAACGTGAATCCCTCGCGAGCGGCATTCCCAACAAGCCGGACCATTCCCTCCTCTCCGCCCGCCAGCTCGCGAAGCCGTTCGCACTCCTTCGTCGCGCGAGAATCATTCCATAACAGCGCGGGGCCTAACACGTTTGCCTTTCCCCCGCTACCCGCTGCATCCGCGCCGAGCAGCACGCTCCCGTGCATCTGGCCGCTAAGCCCAATGGCACGAACCGTCCGCGATGTAAGTTCTTTCGCTTTCAGCAGCCGCTGCGTGGCTTCGCACGCTCCCCTCCACCAGTCTTCGGGGTCCTGCTCGCTCCAGATCGCCCCGCCGACCACCCGCTGATCGAGGGGGTAGGCCGCCTGCTCCCACCCAAGGCACACCCCCGCTTCATCGCACGCAGTCACCTTGGTCGCCGAAGTTCCGACATCATAACCGAGAATGATGGCCATCCATGAGGGTACGGCGCGGGCAGTTCCGCAAGCAACGTACGCTTGCGTATGCCGTTGGACCACGCTCAGCGACCGCCCATCACCTTAAAAACCCTCGCAACCATGGCGAGGGAAGGTCGACCATTCGCGTGCCTCACCGCTTACGATGCGACGACCGCCCGTTGGCTGGAGCGAGCGGGTATCCATGTACTTCTCGTAGGCGACACGGCCGCTGAAGTAATATTAGGATTCGACCGAACTCACTTCATGCCCTTGGAGATCTCGCTCGCCCTTACCGCCGCCGTCAAGCGAGGTGCGCCCCGCACACTGGTAATGGGCGACATGCCATTTATGTCATACCAAGCCTCGGTTGACGACGCGGTAGTAAATGCAGGACGGTTTCTCTCAGAGGGCTTGGCTGACATCGTAAAGGTTGAAGTTGATCGCAGCTATGCCGATGTGGTTCGTAAAATGACCCGCGCGGGGATTCCCATTTGTGCCCACATCGGAAGCCGCCCGCAACGTGCGGCGCTGACCAGTGGTTACGCCAGCGCGGGACGAAGCCCCGAGGATGCGGATGCGATCGTCGATGATGCTGTATCTATGGAGCAAGCGGGTTGCTCGATGCTCCTGATCGAAGCGGTCCCTCCACAAGTGACCGTCCGGGTGATGCAGCAAACCAGTATTCCGCTTATCGGAATCGGTGCTGGCACACAATGCCACGGGCAGGTGCTGGTCTTTCAGGACCTCGTAGGAATGACCGATGCACCGCCCCGATTCGCAGCACGCAGCGCCCAGCTTGGCGAGGCCATTCAAAACGCGGGCGAGGATTGGGTTCGGCGGGTCGCGATCCGGGAAATCGGCGGCATCGGATATAGTTCAGTCAACGCATCCCCGCCGGTGCAGAGTACGAATAAACTTGGGGAAGATTCGTAAGTCTGGTGCTTATTCAAGTCATCCAATGTTGTAACAGTGACTCGTTCGCAGCGCGTCCTTCATGCAGTGAGCAGGAGTTAACGTAACATGAGGCGATTTCTTTCGTTCGGACCCGCCTTTGTCGTGCTTCTCGCAATCGTCGCCGCGCTGCTGCTGGTTCCTACAGCTATCCGCCGCGCCCAGACGGCCCGCACAATCGGACTTGTCGAAGTTGCCTCAAAACGCCTTGAGAGCGAAGATAATATTTTGATAAGTGTGAACGCGGCCGTAAGGGCAGTGAGCCAGATGGTAGAGCCCTCGGTTGTGCATATCGACGTCGAAGGATCGCTCGTCTCCGCCAGCTCCTCCGGCTCTGGCTGGATCTTTGATACAAATGGGCATATCGTAACTAATGCCCACGTAGTGGGCGACAACCGCCGGGTCCAGGTCGAGCTTTCCGACGGGCGGGTGCGCGAGGGAGTGATCGTCGGCACCGATCTTGATAGTGACATCGCCGTAATTAAGATTGATGACACCGAATCGCTCATTCCCTCCCGCCTCGCTACCGGGGAGCGTGTCGAACGCGGCGACCGAGTCTTTGCCTTCGGGTCGCCCTTCGGATTTAAGTTCTCCATGTCCGAGGGAATCGTCTCCGGGCTTGGCCGCACCGCCCGAACCGCGCTGGGTAGCACGCGCATCTCCAACTTCATCCAGACCGACGCGGCGGTCAACCCCGGCAACTCCGGCGGTCCGCTCGTAAACGTTCGTGGGCATGTGATCGGCATGAACGTAGCTATCGCGACCGCGGGTGGATTTCAGATCGGCCCCGATGGTGAACGCGGCGGCGGACAGGGCCAAAGCGCAGGCATTAGCTTCGCCATTCCGTTAGGCACCATCGAATCTCGCGTGAATCAGATCATTGCTGGCGGACCGATCCAGAGCGGATACATGGGAGTGATCCTCTCCGACCGCAGCTCTGCCTCTGGAATGAAAGTACGTGGCGTAATACTCGGTGATGTTTTTGAAGATGGCCCGGCAGAAAAGGCCGGGCTGATGCCCGATGACATCATACTTATGATCGATGGGTCACCCATCGATGACAGCCAGATATTTATCTCGATGATCTCTGCGAAACGTCCCGGCGATACGGCCCGGCTGCGGGTTCAGCGTGGTCAGAAGACTCAGGAGCTGGTTGTAACGCTCATCGATCGACCCCGCTTAAGTTTGGCGTTGCAGTATGAGCGGCGGCTGGAAAATCTCTTCGGTCTGCGGGTTCTCGCAGTGAACGGCCGCGTCATGGTCGACGAAGTTCGGGCAGATTCGCCCGCGTTCATCGCCGGGTTTGCGCCGGGACAGTTTATCCTCGGCGCGGCGGGCAACCGGGTGGCCAACGCCGATAGCTTCTACAGATTGCTCGCTGATGGTGGCCTCTTCCGCGGGCGATCAGTGCGCGTGATGGTCTCAGTTCTCGAAGACGACCAAGCCTCCCGAGCGCTGGACTTCCAGCGTGGTGCCTCCCAATCCGCCCCGAATGCCAAAGACGGCGGCAGCGTGACCGAGGAAGCCCCTCAGCCGTGATCGACACTTACTTTCCGCAAATAACTTAAAGCGAGCCAGCTAGTAGGAGCGTCACTTACCGGTCTGCGTAGCGGGTTGCACGCTAATGACTACCTCCGTGCCAGCCGGTGGAATTAACGCCCTGTTCGCGATCCATACTGGCTCCGCCACCCCCGCATCCGGATTAAGCATCTCGCTAAAGGCAAAGAGTTCGTTCCCGAAACTCGTAAGTCCTACGACGCCGCCCGTCAGATCCGCATCGTAATATTCTGTTTCGCCTTTCTTTACCACGTTAGAACCAGCGAAGACAAAGCCCGCTTGAGGCAGTTCTTGCGCGAGGGTCTTGCCCGTGCGGCTATTTACAACCCAGCTCTCAATCGGTACCGCAGCCGCGTCGCTGCCGAGTGCTTTTACATAGATACGAACAGCATCTCCCGTGGGAGGGTTGGCAAAGATCCGCTCTCCCCGCCAATCCCAACTTCCCGGTCGCCCGGCGTTTAAACCCTGCGAGAGCGCCGCCGCGTGAATAAGCGATGGGCGCACTTTGGTGAGAACTAATGATTCGTGTTCGCGAGAATCGGGGCTGCAGGCGAGCCATTCAAGAAAGACGCGGGTGCGCTCGGGGTCGTGGGCATCAATTGGCACCGTACCAGATATATAAATTATTTTACGGCCAAGGTCTACCGCGAGTCCCTCCGACAGTTGGACAATTGGTTGCTCAACGGGTGGCTCGGTTGACTTTCTATCGAGCTTGCCATTGCCCTGCATGTCCGGCTGTGCTTGGGTAGTAACGGCTTGCTTATTGGCCGGAGCACGAGGTACACTGGAGAGTGGAGGTTTGATCGCCGCCGCACCGGCCTCGTCGGTTTCGGCCCCCGCGCGTAGACCCGCAGCACCATTCCCCTCGTTTCCCTTACGTGTACCGCATCCGACGGCCGCCACCACGAGCAAGAGGGCCAGCGCGAAGCCGAGACGAAATATAAGTATAAATCGAAGCACGCGAATCATAGCGGTGCGGGGCTTCCTGTCCGACGCCCGTCTGCCGCGCTAGCCCGAGTGTTCGGATATAAACTTCCGCACGCGGGGCGAGCCAATGACCGCGGCGGCTAAAGGCCCGAAAGAGACACCCAACTAAACTGGCATCGCGAGCGCCAGTTCGCAGAATCGTTCGCCTCGCGCTTCATAGTTCTTGAACTGATCCCAGGAGGCACAGGCCGGGCTGAGTAAGATAATGTCACCCTCACGGGCCCGCTGGCTTGCCATCTGCACGGCAACGTGGAGCGACCCGCATGAAAAAACTCGCTCCGGGAAACGTGCCTGTGCCAGCGCATGGAGCGCGGGACCTGTGACGCCAACCGTGTAAAGGCCCGCGAGCCCGCCCGCCGCGTCCGCGACCGGAGTTAAATCAGAGTGCTTATCATAACCACCGGCGATCAGATGTATGTTTGGTTGCTTACTTGGCTGGTCAAACGCTCGCAACGCGAGCAGGCACGACTGTGGCGTTGTTGACTTCGAATCGTTAAAATAGCGCACGCCCCCCCGGCTTGTTACATATTCCAGCCGGTGGGGCAGGCCGCGGAAGTCCGCCAGCGAGGACGCCAACGAAAGAGGGTCCGCGGCATTGGTCGATGTAAGCCTGCCCAGACTCGGCCCCCCTCTCCTCGTAAGTAATGATTGAACCGCCGCGACGGCGGTTACGCCGTTGAGTACATTATGATCGCCCGGCAATGTCAGTACCGCGCGAATCGCCCCAGCGATTCCCGTATCAATATCGAGTCCTACCAACCGGGGCCGCACGCCCAACGAGCCGAATCGTCCCTGCATCGTCGCACTGGATTCCGCAACAATCGCGGCATCAGTGGAAGTGTCGCCGAAGCGAAATATGTTCAGTTTGCTGGAGGCGTAGTGCTCAAAAGAACCGTGCCAGTCCGCATGATTGTCCGCGATATTAGTTAGAACCCCCACACTGGGAGAGAAGCCCTTCCATCCGGGGCCATTCCACCCCTTAGGCTCGCCCACGCCGCGGCCAAGCCAATATAACATCGCGCTGCTTAACTCAAGCACGACCGCATCCTCGGCCGTAAGCGATGCAACCCTTGCCAAGAGTGAGCCGCCGATGTTACCCCCGAATACCACTCGGTCTTCCCCGAGCACCGATCGTAACAGATGAGCGGTCATCGCCGCCACTGTGCTCTTGCCTGCCGAGCCAGTCACCCCAACGACACTCGCCCGCGTTGGTAATCGCTCGCAAACTAGACGGATTTCGGTAGTAATCGGGACCCCCGCGTCCGCCGCCAAACGAAGATATGCGTTGCTCCAAGGTGTGGGCACTGCGGGGTTGGCCACTACCAAGTCGGTTGACGTAAAATCAGTATCACGGTGCGAGCCTAAGCACAACTTAACGTTACCGCTCGCAATCAAACCTGCAATCTCGCCCAGCGCACTCTCGAGCGACGACTCGGGGAGTGAATCCGTTACTGTAACAATGGCTCCCTGCTCGCACAGCCAGCGCGTAACACCCACGCCACCGCCGAAGCTGCCAAGCCCCATGACCGTCACCCGTTTATGTTGATACCCATCGGAAAATGTCATGCTCGCTCCGCTAATACCTAATGTTAACTTACATAAGCGCGACCGGATCGACATCCACCGCCGTAGCCGCGTCGCTCTTGAGCAGCCCCGCTCGCCGAAGCGTATCGAGGGTAGCGTGCAGGGTCCTGGCGTCCGGGGCGAGCACATCCACACTGAAGCGGAAATAGTTGGCGATCCGGGAGATCGCGCACGGCATCGGGCCTCGAATTCCTACAGTCGAGGGCGCCGCGCCGCGCATTGCCGTCGCCAGCTTTTCGGCCAGATTCTGCGCCTTCTCGAAGTCTACATCGCGGCACACAATCCTCGCCATCCGGGCCATCGGCGGCAGCCCCGCCCGCGTACGTATCGCTAGCTCATCCCGAGCGAATGTAATATAATCA